>DRJC01000393.1 GCA_011052365.1 Ignavibacteria bacterium | reverse complement strand
TCTGCATAAACAGAAATATGAAAACCAGGTGGTAGAGTAATACCCATATTGTCTTTGCTATTTTTCTTCTGCGGGTTAGAAGTACAAGAAACTAAAATTAATGCAAAGAAAATGATTATAAAAAAATTAAATTTTGTCGTTTTCATTTAATGCCTCTTTAATTTAATTAAAGTAACAGTATAAGTGTTTCGGCTTGGTGTAAATTTAATATTATAAAGAATTCAATTACAGCGATAAAAAAATAAAGGAGAATTGTTGTTTTATAAAAATTAGAATATATCCAAAAAATTTATGAAGATATAAGGTAAGCATTTTAAACAATATCCATCAGCTATTTATTTTAAAATAACCAATAGATATGAAAGTCTCAAAGACTAATACAAATCTAAAATAAAGGATAGGGCTTTTTATTTTATTTAAATTTTTCTCTTAATTTTGAAGCATATCTTCTGCTCATTTGATATGGAGTATCAATACCTTTAACATAAACGTGGAAAGCATAGTTAAACCATTTCTCAACTTTTTCAATATATTCCAGGTTTACTATTGTGGAGCGGTGAATTCTTGCAAAATATTTTTCGGGAAGTCTTTGTTCCCATTCTTTCATAGTGCGTAAAATTATAATTTTATTTTCGTCTAAAGAATGAATATATGAGTAATCTTTATTTGCGGTTATACTCAGTATTGAGTTAACTTTTATAAACTTTGATGAACCGTTTTTTGTAAGGAACAGCCTGTCGTCGTACTCTAATTTGTCCGGTTTAATTTTCTTTTTGGTAGATGTTTTTTTTCTAACATCGTTCATTGAATTTTCATTCCTATCTTCGTATGATTTATTTTTTTCATCAAATGATTTTAAAATTTCATCGCTGCTTAAAGCCAGATCATCAATCAACCTATTAACTGCACGTCCCAGTTTATCTTTTTCAATCGGTTTTTTAACAAAGTCCAATGCATTTACATCAAATGCCTGCATTGCAAAATCTGAATTTGCAGTAACAAATATTACTTTAAGATTTGATGATAATTTATCCAACAGGTTAAATCCTGTTTCGTTTTCTAATTTAACATCAAGAAAAATGCTATCGGGTTCAGTATCTTTAATAACTTTTAAAGCCGAAGATACACTGTCTGCTTCCCCGACTATTTTTACTTGTGAGTGCTTCCTTAAAAGTTTTATAAGTAATATTCTTGATTTTTCATCATCATCAACAATTACTGTTTTGCAAATAACTTTGTCTTTTGTCATGGTTTATTCTGTATTTATTTAATATTTACACTTAAAAAATCAACAACCATACCAAAAATTATTTTATTAATATATGAAACAAATAGTATGATTTTAGTCAAAACAGTGACATTTTTTATCATCGACTAAAGGTCATCAATTTGGATTAGAGGTCAATTTGAGAGATTATAGACTAATATGTATTGAAATGAGACCGGAGAAATAATCAGTTAATTAATTTTTAAACCGTAACCGAATTTATATTTTGTTTTGGGAATAGATATTGGTAAAGTACCTCTTATCGGGATTTTACCGAGAATAGCTTTTACAGCGGATATTTGTGAAACTTCAACATCGTTGTAAGCACTAAGATACGTTTTGGTTTGCGGGAGGGGTGATAGAATATACGGATTGCCGAAATCAATTAAGACAGATGGTGCTCTGAGCCGTAATATCTTTTTAATAAATTTTAAATATTTTTTATATAGCCTTTGAGTTCCTTCATCGGATTGTGCACGCATAAAATACGGGAGAAAAATCAACTGGGCTTTTCTTGCGTAACTGTACGCTTTTGAATACTGTCTTCTTCTGCTTCTTTTGTTAAGTACAATTGTCTTAACGCTGCCGAATTTATTGGAAATTAATTTGTTAAAAGTTAGTACAGAATCTCTGTCAATTCCATAAGAAAAAACGATAGAAACAACCCTTCTATATTTCCTTGTCTTTATCGGTATAATGTGTCTTTTGTTTTTAACGAGTGTAATTGATTTATCGGCAATTTTTTGTGCGAGTTTTTGATGAGGAATGTATGAATTACCGTTCTGAAAAATATCCCACTTCGGTTTAGTTTTATCAATCCATCTTTTTGCCGATAGAATTTTTCGGACACTTTCGTTTATTCTTTCTATACTAATTTCATTTGAAAAAACGGAATTGGAAATAGCGGTAATAGCTACTTCCGGATCCGGGGGCATTAAAATAATATCGTTGCCTGCATTAACAGCCATTAAAGCCGCTTCCGCAACCGAATAATATTTTGTTAAGGCTTTCATTCTCATTGCGTCGGTTATAATAATACCTTTAAAACCAAGTTTATTTTTTAACAGGTTTGTTACAACTTCGTGTGAAAGAGATGCAGGTAATAGTGTATCTTTTTGTAATGCGGGAAAATTTAAATGACCAATCATAATTGATTGAACGCCCCTTTTTATAGCCTTGATGAAAGGGAACAATTCGTTTTTGTAAAGATACCGTTTTGATTTATCTATCTTGGGCAGCTCAATGTGTGAATCGATTTTAGTGTTACCGTGCCCCGGAAAATGTTTTGCGGTTGATATAACACCCCCGACAGCAGCACCGTCAATAAAAGCATTTACAAATTTGGAAACTATGTATTTGTTGCCGGA
The DNA here is from genome assembly GCA_011052365.1 of Ignavibacteria bacterium. Lineage (GTDB taxonomy): Bacteria > Bacteroidota > Ignavibacteria > Ignavibacteriales > Ignavibacteriaceae. The sequence continues at coordinate 1,405 of DRJC01000393.1, read as the reverse complement.
GAATGATCGAATACCAATTACAGGATTTTCCGGGTTATCATTTATATCGGCAACGGGTGCAAAATTTTGCTGAACACCGATTGCCCTTGCCTCCCTTGCAATTGCTTTACCCATATTATATGCAAGAGAAGTATCACCTGTAGCGGCAACTGCCATGTTGTAAGGGAAAGTGTTCCCGTCGGTTAGACGCATTCCCAAACCATTTTCAAAATCAGAAGCAATTAAAAGGGGGATTTTAGATAAAGCCTGCATATCGATAATATCTTTTCTTTCGTTATTTATATCGCCCTGGAAGTAAGCAAAACCGCCGACTTTTAACTCAGTTATCATTTGGCGAATTCTCACGGTTTCAAGTGTGTCCAAACTTTGATCATTTCCCATCACCCAAGGCATTATCATCTGTGCAACTTTTTCTTTTGTTGTCATACTTTTCAGTTCATTTTCCACCCACTCTTTGTCGGTATTATCTAAATGAAAAACTTCAGGATAATAAGTGCGGATATTCTTTGATTTCTTCTTATGAGAGGGTATAATCATCGACAGATAAAAAAAAGAAAATATCATTATTCCCCACAAAAAAAGGGAATTGTTTTTAGTAATAATTTTCATAGTTACTGTTTAGTTACATTACTCCGTTTGGAAGTATGGATGAATGTCCGCCTTTGGCGGTGTATGAATGTATGCTAGGAAAATGATGTTTTTTAATATTCATTAAATTCTTGTCTTATACATCCATACAATCATCCAGGCATTCATCCTAATCTATCGGATCCTTTTTTTATAAATTGATTTTATAATCTCATCGTGAAGCACAGGTCTGAATTTAATGATTTTTCTATTCTTTCTTGTAGGATAAACACGATTTGTAAGAAATATTACAAATAACTTTTTTTCGGGATCTACCCACATTGAAGTGCCCGTGTAACCCGTATGACCGAATGACCGGGGAGAGAATAAATTTCCTGCAGATGATTTTGTAGGGGATTTTATATCCCACCCCAAAGCCCTTTTAGAATTTGGTTGTTTGGTTATAAATAATTTTACGGTTTCTTTTTTTATAATTCTTTTATTTTTATACGTACCGTTATTTAGAATCATCGTTAGAAAATTTGATAAATCTCCCACGGAAGAAAATAATCCTGCATTTCCCGAAACACCGTTAAGCAATGAAGCCGTTTCATCGTGTACTTCGCCCTGCAGTTGCCTGTGTCTCCAATAGTTATCAAATTCTGTGGGAGCAATTTTATATTTAATTGAACCGGGCGGATTGAAAAATGTGTTTTTCATTTGTAACGGGTTTAATATTTTTCGTTTTACAAATTTATCAAAAGGCATTCCCGTTACTTTTTCAATTACCTTTGCAAGCACTATCATACTCAAATCGGAATAAACGGTTTTGCTCCCT
>DRJC01000392.1 GCA_011052365.1 Ignavibacteria bacterium | reverse complement strand
TCGGGAAACATTTTTTCAAATTCTTCCGATGCTTCCCCTTTTATTTTATCGATTACTTCCCAAATTTTCGGGTCTTTTAGTTTTTCTTCGGAAAAAGATTGTGTCGTAACTTTGCCGTCAACTATTGCAGCTGCAACACTGTACGGAAGCGAATGGTCGGCAGTTTCTCTCGATTCGGGGCGGTATTTGTGCGGGTCAAAAAGTATGTCACAGGCACGGGCTATCGTGGTTATTGTTACCGAATCAATCTCGTCATATTTAATATTATTTTTTTTAACTGCATTTAATACTGCTGTTATATGAACGTGAGACAGTGCTTCGCACGGGAAAGCTTTCATGCTGCATTCCATAATTTTGTAGTGATCTCCGAGTCCGCCCAACAATTTATCCAAACTCCAACTCCACTCTTCTTTAAATTCTCTTCCTTCCATTTTAACAGCGTTTAATTTTTGTTCTTTTACATCCCATCCGAAGAAGCAATCCATAAAACCTTCTTTCCCTTCAAAAACAGCTTCCGTACCGGTGAACCCTTTTTGTGCCATCAGTGCTGCAAATACACCGCTCTGCACAGCCATAGGGTCAACAGTGTTTTTCATCATTGTTAACTTGCCTGCAGTTGGGCACCCGATTGTGTGGTTGTGTGAACCGCTTATTCCGATTGCGTTCACCATTTGGTCAACATCTAATCCCAATAATTTACCGGCAACAACCGGCGAAACAAATTGAGTTAGTGTGGCGTGGTGCCATTTTCTTTCGCGTATTCCCGGTACTGCAAACTCACAAAGTCTTTGTTCAAATTCATACGCAAGTACAATTGCGACAATAACATCTTTCATTGAAGCATCAACAAGTTCGCCTACAGATAAAGCAGCGGGTATTAAATCGGATGGGTGTGACGGATCTTCTTTCCAATAAATATCGTTAAAGTCCAATGCTCGTATCATTAAAGAGTTTACAAGCGTAGCATTTACTGCCGGTAGTTTTTCTCCGAAGCCGATTAGAGTTGCTTCTTCTTTACCACCCATATTTATGTAAATATCTCTTAAAATATTTAAGTCTTTAGTATGATAACCTCCGTACGCACACCCTATAGAATCGTAAAGAAATCTTTTGGCGGTATTAATTATTTCTTTGGGAAGGTCTTCAAATTTTAAGTTAATTGAGAATTCTGCAATTTGTCTTGAAATAGATTTTTCCATATTACTCTTATTTATGTTGGTCGAATATTTTTGTTTCCGGCAATTTTTTTTATTTCATCTTTTACTTCCAAAACCGATTTGTAACTTAAGTCTTCAAGGTGAAAATCTTTTTCTTAAATCATAAGTATTTAAATTATTTTCTTCACCCAATTATTCAAACCGCCTTCAGCAATAAGTTCTTGTGCTGCTTTACCAAGTGGATCAAAACTATAATCTTTATTATTAAAAACCGCCTTCGAATTTTCAAAATCGATAGTTATCAATTGCCCGGTATTTAATGTCAGCTTTTCCGTTCCGTATTTTGATTTCAAATCGGTGACAAGTTCCGGAACCTCGATTAACAAAAAGCCGTTGTTAAAAGCATTACGTTTATATGTCTCGCTGAATGAGCCGGAAATTACCAATTTAATCCCTTTGTACTTTAGAGCAGTAGCAGCCTGCTCACGTGAGCTGCCTGTTCCGAAGTTAAATCCACCGACAATTATATCGCCATCATTAGCAATATTTTGGAATTCGGTATCGTAATTTTCCATTGCGACTTGCGCTTGCTGTTCGGGTGTAAAATCGTCTATGTAAGTATATTTTCCAGGGTAAATTCCATCCGTATTTAAATTATCCTGATGACAGAAAAGTACATTACCTTTCATTTCTTTTGGAAAACCGGGAATAATTTCTATTGAAATTTTATCTTTCTCTTTTGGTGTGTTTATTTTTACTTCTTCGTAAGTAATTAATGGGCAATATTCCCAAGCATAATCTATATAACCTGCAATAGCCGAAGCGGCAACTACGGCGGGTGAAGCCAAATATGAATGAGCATTCGGCGAACCCATTCTTCCTTTATAATTTCTGTTTGTAGCGGATATTCCTACTTCACCGTCTTTGAGTAATCCCATACCCAAACCGATGCAAGGTCCGCATCCCGGGGGCAGGGGAATAGCCCCGGCTTCCAACAATGCATTCCAATCTCCTTTTAATTCGCTTTCTTTTTGTACTTGGGAAGAAGCTGCGGCAATGTAAAGCTCAACTCCTTCGGCAACTTTTTTACCTCGCATTATTTCAGCAGCCTGGTGCAGGTCTTCAACCCTGCTGTTAACGCAGGAAACAAGATACGCCTTGTTTATTTTTATTCTTTTGAATTTCAAATCGCACATCGTTTCCGTTCTTTTAACCGTATCGGGTCCTGAAATGGAAGGAAGTACGAAAGATAAATCAAGATTTATTTCCTTTGAATAATATGCGTCTTCATCCGCAGTTATTCTTTCGTGTTCAAGTTTACTAATTGTCTTTTCGTTTATTCTTTCATTTTCGTCGTAATTATTTAATCTGCTGCGTAACCAATCAATAGTTATTTCGTCAATGGGAAACACCCCTGCCAAAGCACCCCATTCGGTTGTCATATTAGCGATTGTCAGCCGGTCGTCTATGGAAAGATTTTTTATGCCTTCACCGGTAAATTCTATAACGTGATTCAAAACTTCGTCCTGATTATAATGCCCGCAAAGAGTAATTATTACATCTTTGCCGGAGACTCCTTCGTTAAGTTTACCGGAAAGATTTACTTTAGCAATAGGCGGTACTTTCCACCAGGTTCTGCCCGTTGCCCAAACAGCAGCGGCGTCTGTTCTAACAATGGGAGTGCCCAAACACCCGAGTCCACCGTACATATTTGAGTGGCTATCCGAGGCAACAACCATTGTGCCCGGAAAAGAAAATCCTTCTTCGCACATAATTTGATGACCTATTCCTCTGCCGGCAGGATAAAAATGAGCACCCATCTTCTTCGCAAATTCTTCAATCTTTTTATATTTAGTTAAATTTTTCTCGCTTTTATCCTGTACGTTGTGGTCTAATGTAATTACTACTTGTCTATGGTTATAAAGTTTTTGTGCACCTATTGTAATAAATTTTGGAATTATCGCCCCGGTGTTATCGTGTGTCATAACATAAGCCGGACGGATATATATGAAATCACCGCTGTGGATTTTTTGATTGGGTTGTAATCCATCGGCGTATAATTGGGCTATTTTTTCTGTTAGTGTTTGTGGCATCTTTACTCCTCTATTATGCTCTAAAAGGTTCAAAACTTACAAAATCTGCGTGATGAACTATTATTGCTTCCACGTTTCTTCTAACCAAATCTCCTTCTTTTGAATGATATGCAATTATGTGTTGTACTTTGATGGGTAAACCGAACCTATCGGCAATAGAAACACCACTGAAAGGATGTCGTAAAAGTTTTCCGGCATTGCTTGTTGTTAATTTTCCGTCAACCTTATCATATTCAATTAATTTACCGACATCAATTAATACGGCTCCGGCGATTAATATATCCATATCAATTTCAATTTCGTCGCCGAAATTTTCTTTCATCTTTTTTGCAATATCAACAGAGAGCTGTACCGCAGTTCTTTTGTGATTCATAAAAGTTATTTTGCAATCTTTTAGAAGTAATGAAAAAGGTATTTCTTCCAAATCTTCTATTGATAAAACGCTGTTTTCAATTGCATAAATCCAGCACTGCAAAACTTTTTCTTTTAATTCGGGATTTTTTATCCAATTTATTTCGGGCCAAATATTTAAAACTTTTTCTTTCATGATATTATGTGTTTTATTATTTCGTTTGTCATTTCTTCGGTTGAACAAGCACCTTGTTCGAGTACTTCTTGAGAGCCTCTTAATTTCATCATATCATAAGTCCTTACTTTCCCTTCATCAATAACTTTTGCAATTGCATTTCTAATATTAACAGCTTTTTCTGTTTCATTTAAGTGGTCAAGCATCATACAAGCGCTCATTATCATTGCAACGGGATTTACTATTGACGGGTTAAAAGTTTCATATTTCGGTGCCGAACCGTGTGTCGGTTCAAAAATTGCAACTTCTTTGCCGATGTTTGCACTGCATGCAAAACCCAGCCCGCCTATTAGTCCGGCAAACCCGTCGCTCACAATATCACCGAACATATTTTCGGAGACAATAACACCGTAGTCTTCAGGGTTTTTTGTCAGCCACATCATTTGTGCATCAATGTTTGTTGTCCAAAGTTCAATATTTGGGAAATTTGCAGAAATTTTTCTTGCCTCGTCTAACATAAGTCCGGATGTTTCTCTCAGTACATTCGGTTTTTCGCAGACGGTTAAATTTTTATAACCGAACTTTTCGGCGTACTCAAAAGCCGATTGCAGAATTCTTCTACAGGCATTTCTTGTCATAATTCTCGATGATATTGCGAGGTCTTCTCCTGGTACGTCTTTAAACTTTTTCATTTTTGGATGAGTCTCAAAAGCATCTCTCACGTTTTTGGGAGGATTTGTCCACTCAACACCCGAATATAATCCTTCTGTATTCTGACGAAAAATAACTGAGTCAACCGGAGGTTCTTCAAATCCTTCACCTTTTCGCCTGATAAAATTAAGCGGGTTGCCTTTAAAAGATTTGCATGGTCGGATACAGATATCTAAATCGAAATGTTGTCTTAAACCCACTATCGGACTAAAATAAACATATCCTTTATCTTTTAGTGCCGGGTCCAATTCTTCGGCTGCTTTATCTTTGGGTTTGCTTGTAATTGCGCCGAACAAGCCTATTTTATGTTCGGTCAGCAGCTCAATCGTTTTTTGGGGAAGCGGGTTACCCTGATTTTGCCAAAATTCCCAGCCGATATCCGCGTGCACGTAATCGGCTTCAAAACCGGCTGCCTTTAATACTTTTATAGCTTCGGGTAAAACAGTTTTTCCTATGCCGTCTCCGGGCATTGTCACTATTATTGGTCTCATAAATTTTCCGTAATGATTGTAAAATAAATGCTTTCAAAATGTAGATAATTGGCTACATCTTAGCAAGAAAAAGAGAAGCACTTCGGGTTTTATTGTAAAAATATTTTTAAAAGAAAATTATTTTATTTTTATTAATTATATTAAGTTAGAATTAAGAATCGATTTATATTTTCCTTAGTATTTTTTTTATAAACTTTAAATAATGAAAAAAACAGATTTTACTCAACTTGACGATATAAAAAATGCTATATCCTTCCTTCAAAATAATATAAATATATTTGCTGAACAGATAGAGCTAACTCCCGAAAGGAAATTAATTTTAGATCAAAGTTCTAAGATTTTATCCCAAATTGAGGAGGTATATTCAAATTATATTGTTTTTTCCGAAACATCTTTAGATGTAATTTTTAAAATATCAGCTATGGGCAAGTTGATGTTTATCACGCCTTCCGTAAAAAACGCTTTGGGATATGATGTAGATGAGGTTATAGGTAAATCATTTATAAAATTTGTTCCGAAGAAAGAAATCAAAAATGCTTTGCAAGGTCTTGCAGAAGTCTTTTCAAAAAACAAATTATCAAATTTCCCTCTTATTTTAATTCACAAAAACGGAACGGAAGTTCCTGTTGAAATAAATGCTGAAATTATTGAAGTCGGAGGTGAAAAGAGGGGAAGGGGTCGTATTCATATAACAGATGAAAGATTAGCAACAGAGCAAAAATTAAAGCATTCGGAAAATATTTTTGAAATTGTATGGGAAAAATCTTTAGACGGAATGAGGGTGACAGATGAAAAAGGCATAGTCATTTATTGCAATAAGGCTTATGCCGAATGGGTGGGGAAAACAAAGGAAGAATTAATCGGGAATCTTTTTACAGTGATACATACGGATGAAGAAGCGGTTCAATCACTTAAATTTTATAAAGAAACCATCTTAAAAAATAAAATTGAACCCCATCTCGAATTATCCGCAAAATTTTGGAACGGTAAGACAGTTTATTTTGAAGCTATCAGCACAATATTTTATAATCCCGAAGGTGAGAAATTACTACTAAGTGTTTTTAGAGATTTAACTGCAAAAAAGGCTGATGAATTATTATTACAGAAAAAAGATAATTTATTACAAGGAATAGCCGAAGCAACAAAAAGTCTGATCTCAAGTAAAGACATAAGTTACGGCTTAAATTCAGCAATAAGAATTTTAGGAATTTCAGCAGAAGTAGAGAGAGTATACATTTTTAAGCATCATGTTGTAGAAGAGACCGAAGAATACTATGCCCAACTTATTTATGAATGGACTTCGGAAACTGCTGAAGCACAAATTAATGAAAAAGCATTACAAAGACTTTCGTATTCCAGGTTTGCGTCTTTAAATTTCTATGAAAGTTTTAAAGCCGGTAGGTCATTAAATTTCATAATTAGTGATTTACCGAAAGAAGAACGGGAGATATTTGTAGATAAAAAAATAAAATCACTAATTTTAGTTCCAATTTTGATAGATAACGAATATTGGGGCTTCATCGGTTTTGATGAATTAAATGAAGATAGGTCTTGGACGGATAGTGATGAATATCTATTACATACAATGGCTACAACAATAGCAGCAGTAATTAAACGTGATCGAATAAGCCGGGAAATAAAACAAAAGAATAAGGAATTAGATATTGCGGCAAAGAAAGCAGAAGCAGCAGTAATAGCTAAAAGTGAATTCCTCGCATTAATGAGTCACGAAATAAGAACTCCAATGAACGGCGTTATTGGAATGACCGGTCTTTTGCTTGATACAGACCTTGACGAAGAACAGAGAGAATATGTAGAAACAATAAGAATAAGCGGCGATCAGTTATTGGTTATAATTAACGATATTCTGGATTTCTCCAAAATCGAATCGGAAAAATTGGATTTGGAAAATCAGCCTTTTGATTTACGTGACTGCATTGAAGATTCTTTAGAATTACTTGGTCCCAAAGCTGCAGAGAAATCTCTTGATTTGGGTTATCTAATTGAAAATAACACACCTGTAACTATTAACGGGGACGTTACCCGTTTAAAACAAATAATTATAAACCTTGTCAACAACGCTATAAAATTTACCGAAAAAGGAGACGTGTTTGTCTCTGTATCAGCAGAAACAAAATCGGACGATATTTACGAATTGATATTTTCCATTGAAGATACGGGAATAGGAATTCCGGAAGATAAAATGGACAGGCTTTTTAAATCATTCAGCCAGGTTGATGCATCAACAACACGTACGCATGGCGGAACCGGACTGGGGCTTGCAATCAGTCAAAGATTAGCTCACATGATGGGAGGCGAGGTTTGGGTTGAAAGTGAAGTTGGTAAGGGAACTACTTTTTATTTTACAATTAAAGCAAAAGCAGAACCTTCAAAACAAAAAGTTTATTTAAAAGCACAACCCCCGGAACTAAAGAATAAAAAAGTATTAATTGTTGATGATAATCAGACCAATAGAAAAATACTGAAGGTTCAAACGGAATCATGGGGTATGAAGCCCACTATATTGTCTTCGCCTAAAGAAGCAATTGATTTGATTGGAGAAGACAAATATTTTGACTTAGCGATATTGGATTATCAAATGCCTGAAATTGACGGAATTGAGTTGGCAACAGAGATAAGAAAAAATAAAAATTTAAATGAGATACCCATAATTATTCTTTCATCAATAAATCAAAGAGACCAATTACAAAAATTGAATTTAAACCTAAATGTACTTTTTTTAACTAAACCTATAAAACAGGCTCATCTTCAACAGATACTATTAAAAGCTCTAAAGGGTGAAAAGAAAGAATTAAGGGTTAAATATTTGTCTAAGGAAATTGATAAAACGCTCGCTGAAAATTATCCGTTAAGAATATTATTGGCTGAAGATAACATGGTAAATCAAAAAGTTGCCGTTAGAACGTTTGAAAAAATGGGTTATCGTGTTGACGTTGTTGCAAACGGACAGGAAGCCGTTCAATCTGTAAGAAACATCAAATATGATATAGTTTTTATGGATGTACTTATGCCCGAAATGGATGGATACGAAGCTACAAAATTAATTTTAGATGAACAGAATGATGATACTCGTCCCAGAATTATAGCAATGACGGCAAACGCTATGCAGGGCGACAGGGAAACCTGCTTGAAAGCAGGAATGGATGATTATATAAGTAAACCGATTCGTATTGATGAACTTCAAAAGATAATTAAAAAATGGGGAACAAAGATACAAAATCAAAAATTGGATTTAGTTCAGAAGTTAAAGACTAAAGCAACACAAACAAAAATAATAGATGAAGATAAAATATCTTTCCTTAATGATATCCAAACTCCGGAAGATTTAAAATTCTATCGAGAACTCATCCAGATTTATATTGAAGATTTGCCTATTACCATAAAACAAATAAAACACGCTCAAATTAATAAAGATTCAAAGATGCTTCAATTTAATGCGCATAAGCTTAAGGGAAGCAGCGTTACTCTTGGTATTGATAGCATATCTGAAATCAGTCACGAATTGGAAAGGAAAGCAAGAGCAAATGAATTTGATGAATTTACCGAAATGCTTGTGTCCGATTTAACAAGAAAAATAGAGTTAGTGATAAAAGAACTTGAAATAATAAAAGAAAAATATACCGGTTAATTAAAGTTTACTCAGAACTCGAAAAACTGTTGGTGCCATTGAAGTTAAGATTAAAAACTAATTGTAAAAATGTAACTCTATTGTAAAACACTACAAATAATTCGTTAGCTAACGGACACCCAAATTTACATTATAAATCAAAACATAGTAAAAGTCATTACAAGCAGAGACACAATGGAATGATTGTAAAAAAACTTATATATTTTAACGTGTCCGCCGTTGTGGGAAACCCTCAAGGTTACTTCCTAAAACCTTGAAGGTTACCCACACACAATCAAGCAACCCCGAAGGTTTTGTTTTTAAGAATGTTAATAGTTTCAAGTATAATTATTCTATTTAAGGTAACCTTCGGGGTTTGCCGGCACAACAATCC
>DRJC01000391.1 GCA_011052365.1 Ignavibacteria bacterium | reverse complement strand
GTAATGAATGACATTGTTTACTCTGCGGAAAAGGGTAGCGGTGCATTTGCAAACGATAAAAAAATAAGAGTAAGCAACAATGATAAGATTGGGAGAAGTCTGTTTGCGACAGGGTTTGCTTACAATGTAAGAGAAAATCCGCAGCATACTTTTGAAAAATTTGCTGCTGTTACAAAGTCTGCACGTGCCGTAAGACGTTTAGGTTCGGCAGCATTGGATATTTGTCACGTTGCAAAAGGAATTTATGATGGATTTTGGGAAATAAATTTAAGCCCGTGGGATGTTTGCGCAGGAATGATTATTAGTAAAGAAGCAGGTGGAACTGTAACCGACTTTTCGGGGAAGGAAATAGATATTTATTCAAAACAGATTTTGATAACTAACGGTAAAGTAACGGACACGTTATTAAATTTATTATCCAACAATTAAACTTTATGTGCAGCATACATACTGTCAATCAATTTTTCATATCTTTGTTCCAAAACCTTTCTTTTTACTTTTAAGCTCGGAGTAATTTCGCCGCTTTCTATTGTGAATGGTTTATCCAATAGAACAAATTTTCTTACACGCTCATAATTTGCTAATTGCTTTTGAAATTTTGTCATATCCTTTTCAATAAGTTTGTAAATTTCATCGTTTGCAATTAATTCTTTTTCATCTTGGTATTTAATATTATTTGTATCCGCATATTCTTTAATGGCTTCATAGTCGGGTACAATCAAGGCGCTTAAAAACATTCTCCTATCACCGATAACTACAAACTGATCAATATATTTACTTGTGGAAAATAAGTTTTCGATTGGAGTGGGCGCTATATATTTTCCACCCGAAGTTTTGAACAAATGTTTTTTTCTGTCTGTTATCACTAAAAATCCACGTGCATCAAATACGCCGATATCACCTGTATAAAGCCATCCGTCTTTTAATACTTTATCCGTTTCTTTTTTGTTTTTGTAGTAGCCTTTCATAATGCTGGGACCTTTGACAAGAATTTCACCATCATAAGCAATTTTTACTTCGAGATTAGGCATAATTTTTCCAACGCAACCAAATTGATAATCATCCGGTTTATTTGCTGCAATTACAGGCGATGATTCAGTAAGCCCGTAACCTTCTATTATTAAAATGCCGATAGCTTCAAAAAATTCGGCTAACTCTCTTGGCAAAGCAGCACCGCCGGAAACAAAAAATCTTAATCTTCCACCGGTAAGTGCTCTTAATTTTTCACAGACTAATTTTTCTGCAAGTTTATGTTTTGCATTTAAAATGAGGGAAGATTTTTCTTGTTTCTTCAAATCATAATATTGTTTATTTACATTTACAGCCCAATAAAATATCTTTTGTTTCTTCTTAGGTTGGCTTTCAACTCTTTTTATTATTCGAGCGTACATTCTTTCAAATAATCTTGGGACGGTTGTCATTAAGGTTGGTCTTACTTCCACTAAATTTGTTGCAATTTTTTCGATGCTTTCGGCAAAGCACATTGTTCCGCCCGAAGCGAATCCTGCGTAATAAGCAGTCATTCTCTCAAAAATATGAGAAAGAGGCAAATATGATAGCCAAACATCTTCATCTGTAATCGGCAAAACTTCTAATGCAGCTTTTGAATTCGACAGAATATTTTTATGTGTAAGCATAACCCCTTTGGGTTCACCGGTTGTACCGGATGTATAAATGATTGTACATAAATCGTCTTCATCAGCCAATGGTATCGAATCAGCAAAAAGAGTTGGGTGTTCTATTCTATACGCTTTACCTTTTTCCTGGATTTGTTTAAATGTGAAAATAGAAGAATCATCTTCCATATCATCAATCTCGTTAAACACAATTATAAATTCTAATGATTTACATTTATCTCTGATTTTTAAAATTTTATTTAATTGAAATTTATTCGAAACTATAATCCCTTTTGAATCCGAGTTGTTAAGAATAAACTCAATTGAATGAGCTGTAAGTGAAGGGTAGAGAGGAACATCTAAGCCACCAAGAGCTAATATTGCCATATCCGAATAGATCCATTCGGGTCTGTTTTCTGAAATAATTGCTATTTTCTCATCTTTCTTAAAACCCAAAGATGCCAACCCTAAAGAAAAAGTTTCGGTTTCCTCACGGAATTCTTCATACGTAATACCGGTATACTTACCATCAACTTTGTATTTCATTACAAAGCCGTTTGACTTCGGTCCGTATTCTGTTGTTAAAAAATTAAAAAGTTCCGGGATAGTTTTACATTCTTTTAGTAAAGGCATAGAATTCTCCTGAGCAGTGTTTCAAGATAAAATATAAGTCAATAGTCATTTTTTTTTGATAGATGAGTCTGCTCTAAAAAGGTATGTCTAAAAAAATTATGTTTTGTTTTCGTTCAAAATTTTGACCCGATTTTCTCATAATTAACTTTTTTAGATTCGACTCATAGATATTTCTAAACTTATAAAAAAGTGCTTGTCATGTTACTAATTTTATTAATATATAATCAACCTTGATCATTTAGTAAAAATACAGAGTGAACTAAAATGTTATAGAATCTTTTTTTTGATTATAAAATGCTAAAGCAGTAATTTTATATAATTTTTAAAATATTTTTTGCAGATTTAACATTAGAAGGAAAAAATGAAAATACATGAATATCAAGGTAAAGAAATCCTAAGAAAATTTAATGTGCCTGTTCCCGAAGGCAAAGTTGCATTCAGTAGTGAAGAGGCTGTTAAAATAGCTGAAGAAGATATCGGGGGAAATGTTTGGGTTGTAAAAGCTCAAATACACGCCGGTGGAAGAGGTAAAGGCGGTGGTGTAAAGGTTGCCAAAAGCTTGGACGAGGTAAAACAGTTTTCAGATGAAATTTTAGGTATGAATTTAATTACCCATCAAACTGGACCCGAAGGCAAAATTGTAAAAAGATTGTTGATTGAACAAGGAGTGAATATCAGTCGTGAATTATATGTTGGTATAACCCTGGATAGAGCTTCAAGTAAAAATGTGGTTATGGTTTCTACCGAAGGCGGAATGGAAATTGAAAAAGTTGCAGCGGAATCTCCTGAAAAAATTGTTAAAGAAACAATAGAACCTGAATTGGGGTTGCTACCTTATCAAGCAAGGAAACTTGCTTTTTCCTTAGGGCTTGACGGACAACAGCACAAAAATGCCGTTAAGTTTCTTACTGCACTTTACAATGCTTACTCTCAATCGGATTGCTCACTTGCAGAAATAAATCCTCTTGTTATAACGGCAGAAGGTGAAGTAATTGCTTTAGATGCTAAAATGAATTTTGATGATAATGCTTTATTCAGGCACAAAGATATTTTAGAATACAGAGATTTGGATGAAGAAGAACCACTTGAAATAGAAGCCTCTAAATATAATTTGAACTACATTAAACTTGACGGTAATGTAGGCTGCATGGTTAACGGTGCCGGATTGGCAATGGCAACAATGGACATCATTAAATTAGCCGGCGGTAAACCCGCAAATTTTTTAGATGTCGGCGGCTCTGCCAATAAAACAACTGTTGCAAACGGATTTAAAATAATTCTTTCAGACCCTAACGTAAAAGCAATTTTAATAAACATCTTTGGTGGTATTGTTAGATGCGACCGTGTTGCTCAAGGTGTTATTGATGCAGCAAATGAAATGGAAATTAATGTTCCTATTGTTGTCAGACTTGAAGGCACAAACGCAGTAGAAGCGAGGGTGTTGTTAAATAATTCAGGTTTAAATTTTGAAGTTGCAGGTACATTAAAAGAGGCAGCTGAAAAAGTAACCGCCATCTTAAAAAAATAATTATTGAAGAATTAATTAATAATAGCCGTGACAAATAATTTTGCACGGCTATTTTTTTATCAGGCTGAATAATACTAAAGTTTTACAAATAATTCACCTTGATTTTATAGTTTATTAGTTATAGTTTTTTATCAATTAAAACAATTAATCATTAAAGTATGTCTAATCTAAATTTTTCGTCAGAGAATAATTATAAAGAATTCGAAAAGAATTTAAAAGCAGAAATAAATACCTGCAGAAAAATGATTGATGAGGGTAAAATATTTCTCGTTATGGATACAGTTGAAGAAACAATGAATAATTGTGTTGATAATGAAAATTTTACCGACGGCATTTATTTTATAGAAAGACTATTAGAAATATCTCCCTACAATTCTGATTATTGGTATAAAAAAGGGGTATTGTTAAATATCGATTGTAAATATGAAAATGCAATTGAGTGTTTTAATAAAGCAATATCATTAAACCCCGGTGATGTGGAAATATACCTTGACAAATCAATATCGGAAGAGGGATTAGACCTAAACGATGAAGCCGTAAAATCGCTGGAGATAGTTCTTGAATTGGAACCGACAAATGACGAAGCCTATTATAATTTAGGTATGATAGCCTTTAGAGAGACTAATTTTATAAGAGCTAAAGAATGTTTTTTAAAAACAATAAATCTTAATTATGAATCCAAAGAAGTTTATTTTGATTTAGCCTCGTGTTCCGAAGCATTAAATGAATATGAAAATGCGATAAAATTTATTGATATGTATTTAGAGACATATCCTTATAATGAAAATGCTTGGTATAACAAAGGTGTGTTTTTATCTGTTGTTAATAGAAAGGAAGAAGCGGTTAGTTCTTTTGATTTTGCTTTAGCAATTAATGATGAATTTGCTCGGGCTTGGTTTAATAAAGGTATTATAGTTGCTGAATTAGGACAACTACATTTAGCTTTGGAGTGTTTTATTAATTCATATAAATATGATTCGTTTGATGAAAATACCGTTTATAATATCGCCAACATTTATGCTGATCTTAATAAAAATGAAAAAGCAATTGAATACTTTACTAAAACAATAAAATTAAACAAAGAATATGTGTCTGCATACTTAGGCAGAGCACAGAGTTATTTTATTCAAGGGCATTGTATATCCGCTTTAAATGATTACAAGATTGCGGTTAATATTTCAAGAGAGGATAAAGAAGCTTGGTTGGGTAAGGCAGAAATAGAGTATTCTTTGGGCAAATTAAATGATGCTTGTATAAGTTATAAGAATATTATTAGAATTGAGCCTGAAAATTTTAATGCTAATTTCAAACTTGCGCAAATTCTTTTCGAGCTGGGAAATTATAATGATTCTATAAAATCATTTATAGAATGTATTGAAATAGATAAAAATAATTATATACCTTATTTTTATTTGACAAGGATTTATAGCATAATTGGTGATCCGGTAAACGCTAAAAATTATTTTATACTCACTTTAAATTACGGACCCAATTTAGATAGAAGATTAAAAAGTGAATTCCCTGAAATAGAAATTTGATTTTTAAAATCAAAATTAACACAATATAATTTATAATAATTGTATACATTTATAACACACTAAGAGTTTTTTATAATTGGATAATGAAGTAAAAAATATTAAAGATTCATTTCATGCAAATACTAAATTGTTGGGTTTGATAGGGCATCCTATTAAACAATCTTTTTCCCCTTACATTCACAACATAACAAGTGAGTTGTTAAAAACAGATTATATTTATCTTCCTTTTGATGTAACACCGGACAATCTAAAAAACGTTCTTAAAGGTATGATAGCCTTGGACATAAGGGGCTTTAATATTACGATCCCTCATAAAGAAAATATACTTCAGCATTTAAATAATATTTCCGAAGAAGCTTCTATTGTAGGCGCTGTTAATACGGTGTTGAACGATCATGGTACATTGAACGGTTATAATACGGATGTATACGGTATTACTGAAACACTCTTACCTTATAAAGAAGATTTGAATGGGGCAATAGTAACAATTGTAGGTGCCGGCGGCGGAGCAAGAGCAGCTGTTTATTCTTTATTAAGGAATTTCAAGATTGATAAAATCAATTTGATAAACAGAACAAAGCAACGCGCTGAAACTTTAAAAGAGTATTTTACGGATAAGATGAAATTCGATTGCTTCGAAGCTTTTGAACTTATTCCCCCTGATAACGTTGAACTTTTTAACAAATCCAAACTGATAATCAATGCTACCTCCGTCGGAATGACACCTGACGATGACGATTCAATAACGCCTTTGAAGGAGTCATTTAATAAAGAGCAAATTGTTTTTGATATGGTTTATAATCCTGCAAAAACACAATTGCTAAATATTGCAAAAAAATCCGGTGCTAAAACATTAGACGGGTTAACAATGTTGGTATTTCAAGCGGCTAAATCCTATGAATTATGGACAGGTGAAGAAATGCCGGTAAATAAAATTTATAAATCTTTGCAGCTCTATATTTCAGACTAATTAAGCTTTAAAAGAAATTCTTTCAACCTGCTTATTCCTTCCTTAATATCATCCATTGATGCTGCATAGGACATTCTAACACAATTATCATTTCCAAAAGCAACCCCGGGCACTAAACCTATATTCGCTTCATTTATCAGATAATTGCAGAATGAAATGGAATCAATAACAGCAAAATCATTAAACGATTTATTGTAATAATTACTTACATCAAAGAAAGTATAAAACGCACCTTTAGGTGTTGTACAATTTATTCCCTCTATTGATTGTAATTCTTTTACAATATAATTACGTCTTAAATTAAACTCTTCAACCATTTTACTTATTTCTTTTCCATCTCCGTTTAATGCTGCATTTGCAGCAGCTTGAGAAATTGACGATGCATTTGAAGTCGATTGACTTTGAAGATTTTTTGCAAGTTTTATTATATCTTTATTTCCGCCGGCATAACCGATGCGCCAGCCTGTCATTGCAAAGGCTTTGCTCACACCATTAATTGTTACAGTTCTGTTTTTTAGTTCATCAATAGAACCGATTGAAAAATGTTTCTCTCCGTCGAATAATATTTTTTCATATATCTCATCAGAAACTATAAAAATATCTTTGTCTATTAATACTTCGGCTAAATCCAATATTTCTGATTTTGAATAAACCGTACCTGTAGGATTTGACGGAGTGTTGAATAGAAAAACTTTTGTCTTTTCTGTTATTGCTTCTTTTAATTGGTCGGGGTGAATTTTAAAATTGTTCTTTATATCGGTGTTTATTATAACGGGTTTTGCCTGTGCGATTTTTGTTATTTCAGGATAACTAACCCAATAAGGAGACTGCATAATTACTTCATCTCCGGGGTTGCACAAAGCCAGCATAACATTGTATAAAGATTGCTTGGCTCCGGTAGATACTAAAATATTTTCATTCTTAAAAAATAAATTGTTGTCTTTATTAAATTTCTCAACAATTGATTCAATGAATTTAGCAGTACCTTGAACAGGTGTATATTTAGTTTGGTTATTTCTAATTGCTGATATTGCTGCCGATTTAATGTACTCCGGAGTGTTAAAATCAGGTTCGCCTGCACTAAAGCTTAATATTTTTTTTCCTTCAGCTTGTAATCTTTTTATTAGTGATGTTATTGCAAGTGTTTTGCTTTCTTCAATAGAAGATATAAGATTAGAATATTCAGTCAAAATGTGTCTCTCTATTTAATTTAAAATTTAGATGTGAAATATAATGAAGAATAAGAATTGAAAAAAATAGTTAATTTATTTTTTCTCTTTTTCTCATAATTAGCTTTTTAGAATAAACTCATACATCAAATAAATACTATGAGTTAACTATCCAATTAAAAAGTATAGTTATTTAAATTTGGCTTTAAAAGCAGCCAAAACAGGGTCCGGTACAAATTCGCTAATGTCTGCGTGTAGTTCAGCTAAATTTCTGATTAGGGATGAATTTAAATAAGTATATTTTTCGTGAGGCATTAAAAAAACCGTAGTAATATCTGAATCTAACTTTCTGTTCATCAATGCCATTTGAAATTCATATTCAAAATCACTTACAGCTCTCAAACCCCTAATAATCGCAACTGCATCAACCTGGTGAGCGTGTTCAACAACGAGACCTTCAAAATGATCAATCTCAACGTTGTTAAAACCCTTAAGACTTTCTTCCAACATTTTAAGTCTTTCTTCGGTTGTAAAAAGAGGAGCCTTCGATGTATTTACTGCAACAGTAACAACTACCGAATCAAAAAGTTCTGTGGCTCTTTTAATTACATCTACGTGTCCGTTTGTAACGGGATCAAAAGTACCGGGGTAAATTACTTTTCTCATAAATTTATTGCTTGTTTTTTAATTCGTATAAGCAGGAATCACCTATAATCTTAAAAGGTTCGCAGCCAAAATTTTTTATATCTTTTTCTTTGGTTTGTACTGATCTTTCAATTATTATAATTCCTTCATCGGCAAGGTATTTATTAATAACTATATTTTCAACTACTTTGTAAATATCATCTTTAAAAAAAGGAGGATCGGCAAGAATAAGATTATATTTTTCGTGTTCTTTTATCTGTGAAAATTTCAACGCAGCCATTTTAAATATTTTGGTTCTGTCTTTGACGGAAAGCTTTTTTATGTTTGCTTCCAGATTGTTATAAATAACAAAATTCTTTTCAACAAAATGAACACTTTCCGCACCTCTGCTTAAACTCTCCAAGCCAAGTGAGCCGGAGCCGGCGTAAATATCCAAAACATTTATGCCTTCAAAATCTATCCGGTTGTTTAGCAGGTTAAAAAGTGTTTCTCTTACCCTGTCGGTTGTGGGGCGTACAAATTTTGATTTAGGAACCAGGATTGTGTGTCCTTTATATTCTCCTGCAATTATGCGCATAATTTTAATTCTTAAATTGCTCTTAAAGCAATACCTGTGGCTGAGGAAAAGGAATTATATCTTTCAGCGAAAAAAGGATTGTTATAAATTTCAGGTTCAGGTGTAAGTTTTTCAAACGGGTTATATTGTATAAATTCTATCCCTGTAATATCTTTAATAGAATTTATTAATGCTTGGGACAGATTTTCGCCTGCTATATATGCAGTATCTATACGATCGGGTGTAATTTTTTTATCCTTGGTGCTTATCTCACTAACAATTTTTGACGGAATTTCACTTACGTTATTGACTCTAATACTTTTTACGGTCAGAGGTTTTCTTTCATTAGAAAAAATGAGAGAAAGAATATTACCGGAATAAAAAGCGCTAAGAGTAAAACCAATTATCTTGGCTGAAGTAACTACATTTAAGGCTCGTTCAGCAGCAAGGGATAAGTTATCGGTGTATTTTAATTTTAGATTATTTTGATAACAAAAATTTTTAATAATTTTAAGATATCTTCTATTAATACCCACAACAACTGCAGAATTATATTCTATAAGATCATTTTTTTCAATCTCTATATATTGTATAACAAGTTCATTTATCGGTGCTTGGGGATAGAGTACCGAAAGTTCCCATTTAAACTCTTCGTGAAGATCATCGTGCAAAAGTGTGTTATCATATGGAAGTTGGACAGTGTAAAATAATTCTTGGGGAAGTGTAAAAGATGCGAATTTTGTTTCGAGAGGATTTTTTAATATTAGTTCATCAAAAGCGCCCTGTAAAAGGGCGCCTATTTTTGTTTCTTTTTCTTTCTTAAATTCTATTACTTCACTAAAATATGCCTCATCAACATTCTTTAGAAAGAAGTGGTTATTAGTGCAATTTATTTCAACAACCTGCAGTTTTGAATTTGATATTGAAAAGCCTGCATGGTTTTTGAAGCCGTTCATCTTTTATATTATTACTCCCAAGATGCTGTGTTTTTTAAAGCATCATCATATAAGCTTCCGATAGTTCCGTATCCATCAGGATCTTTTAGGAAATATCTTTTGCCCAAAACTATGGTTGTGTCAACTCTTTTTATTCTACCGTATCTGTTTGTTACTGTATCAATACTTACAGAAGTATCAATTTGTAAAATATAATTTGACCATGATTTTGGAGTCCTTAATAAACTGTCAGGGGTAAATTCACCGTTTGATAAGACAACAAACGGGTTCGATGATCTTTGGATTGTGGAATCAAATCCATTAATTACCTCTTGAACTTTCGGATCGTATTTTATAAAGTTAATTAATGTATCTAAATTATCAGTAAAGGATTTGTGTTGTTGTTCCCACAAAATTTCTGCTTGCTTAATGTCTGACATTCTCAAACGTGATTCTTTTTTGAAAAACTTTTCAGATTGTACTATCTCATTTGGGTCAATAATTGCAACTTTAACTAATACTACTATCAAGATTACTATTACTGTATATAGTGCTGCGTGGATATACCAGGGTTCTGGTTTAGAAGTCATTTTTCCTCCGGAACTTTAAAATTTTAGAATTACTTTTCAATATATAAATACTTTTTAATTTTAGTAAACTTTATTTGACCAATGCCTTTAATTTTTAACAACTCTTTTATTTTTTTTATTCCATTATTGTCAGTTCGATATTTAATAATATTTTTAGCTGTTTTTTCCCCAATGCCGGGTATTGATTTTAATGCTCTTGCATCTGCGGAATTTAATTCAATTTTTTTATTTTTATGTTGTTTATCAACATTCGATTTATTAAAATCTAAAACTTCTTGCTTATAATCAACACGCTTACGGTTATTTATTTTGTTTAAATTGCTTAAACTGTCTTTCCTTACGGCAGCATAAAAAATGCTATCTTGTTTGGAATAGTCAAACTCCTTGTAAACAGTGTTGTTTTTATCAATAAAAAAGTATTTATAACCAAAACCGATTGAAAAAATCACCAATAAAAATATTATTACTTTTATCTCAGTTTCCGTAAATCCTATTTTTTGGGATAATTTTGTTAATCCTTTCTTCAATTGAAAATGTCTTTGCTATTTAGATTTCAATTTGTTTTGTTAAATGCAATATAACTTTTCAAAATATAATGAACAAATATTAGATAATTTATCTTGAACGTTTAAAAAAATGTTTCTCATCGGTTCCCGGTATATTTTTTATACTGGGTAATTTACCAAGCTCACGCAGTAACTCTTTTTCCTTAGAACTTAATTTTTTCGGAACTTCAATATTTATTCTCACATATTGACTTCCGCTGCCCGAATGATTGAGATGTTTTATTCCTTTGCCTCGCATCTTTAAGAGTTTTCCTGCATTTGTTCCCGGTTCAATTTTTAGTTTTGCTTTTCCGTTAAGAGTCGGCACTTCAACTTCGTCACCCAATGCTGCAGTAGGAAAACTAATATGCAAATCGTAAATAATATCATTTTCATCGCGGATAAAGTATTTATGAGGTTCTTCGTGGAAAACAACAATAATGTCGCCTGCTCTTCCGTTTCTCTTTCCGGCATTACCCTGCCCGCGTATAGTCATATAACTACCTTCGTGCACTCCGGCAGGAACATCAATCTTGATTGTAACTTCGTCTTTAACTCTTCCGTCACCTCTACATTTTCGACATGGATGATCTATTACGCTGCCTTCTCCACCACAATTGTTGCAAGTTGTTATATTTACAAACTGTCCGAACACTGAACGTGAAACTTGCTTTATTTCTCCCGTACCATGACAAACAGGACATGTTGTTTTGGAACTTCCGCCTTCTGCTCCGTTACCGTTGCAGTTATCACAAGTAACAAGTTTTTTAATTTTTAATTTTTTTGTAACTCCGGCAGCAATTTCTTCCAAAGTCAATTTAAGAGTAACTCGTAGATCAGAACCTGGTTGCCCTGTACCTCTTCTTTGTGAACGTCCTCTTTGACCACCACCGCCGAAGAAATCATCAAAAATTGACGAACCACTGAATATATCTGAAAAATGAGAAAAGATGTCATTAATGTCGGTGAATCCCTGTCCTTCGTATCCGCCTCGCATTCCCTCGTGACCGAATTGGTCATAACGTGCTTTTTTATCGTCGTTACTTAAAACTTCGTAAGCTTCTGCACCTTCTTTAAATTTTTCTTCTGCTTCTTTGTCGCCCTGGTTTCTATCCGGGTGAAACTTCATAGCAAGTTTTCTGTATGCTTTTTTAATTTCTTCTTTTGAAGCGTTTTTATCTACACCTAAAATTTCGTAATAGTCGCGTTTTGCCATTAATTTTCTTTTTCCTCATTTTTAGTTTTGGTGCTGTTATTCTCAGCAACGGTTTCTTCTGTTATGTCTTCGCTTACAATAACTTTTGAATGTCTAATAACTCTGTCTTTATAAACGTAACCTGTTTCAATTTCATCCAAAACTGTATTAGGTTCAGCACTTTCTTCTTTTCTTTGCATTATAGCTTCGTGATAGTTAACATCAAAGGGTTTACCGACTGCCTCGATTTTTGAAATCCCCTGTTCGTTTAAGTTTTTCATCAGTTTATCAAAAACTAATTTTAAACCGTCATAAACAGCATTTACATTTTTTGCATCCTTGATGTGTTTTAATGAACGTTCAAAATCGTCAATAAACGGTAAAAGACCGGTAATAATATGTTCGCCGGAATATTTAAGCAGGTTAGCCTGTTCGTTTTCAGTTCTTCTTTTATAATTTTCAAACTCGGCTACTTTCCTTAATAGTGTATCTCTTAATTCGGCATTTGCTTCTTTTAGTTTTTCTAATTCTTCTGATAATTTTTCTTCATCCTTAACATCTTTATTTATCTTTTTAGCTTGTTCTTCTTTCTTTTCTTTATGTTTCAATTCTTTCTCTTTTTTTTTCATTCCTTATTACTCCTAATAAGATTTTCTGTTTGTTAATATTTCACTTAGTATTTTAGACATATAATCTACTATTGCTATTACTTTTGAATATTTCATTCTCTTCGGACCGATAATGCCGAGAGTACCTGATGTTTGACCTATCTTATATGTTTTACTGATAAAGCTGTAATCTTTTAGTTTTTGGTTTTCATTTTCGGATCCAATTGAAATATGTACTTCATTATTTTCAGAATTGGATTTTTTATCAAGAATATGAATGATTATTTCTTCGTCTTCCAAAAGCTCTACAACACTTTGGAATCTTTCCGGTTCTTCAAACTCGGGATGTTTAAGAACATTTTTTACTCCTGAAATAACAATTCTATCCGATGATACTTTATCGGTAAAAATTTTATCCGCCGAATCAATAAATAATCTGACTACCGGTTTCTCATTGGTAGCAATATCTCTAAACCTTTCTTCAAAAGTTTCTCTAATTTCTTTAAATGAAAGCCCGTGCAGTCTTTCATTCAATAATCTTTGTACCGATTCTATTTGTTTCTGTTTAATCCCGGATTTTAATTCCAGTGTTATTGTTTTTATCATTCCGGTTTTTATACTGATAACTACCAAAATTCTTTTTGAAGAGATCCAAACAATTTGTAGCTTCTGCAATCTTGTTGTATCAAAACTTGGATAAACAACACATGCTAATTGTTGGGTGATTTTACTCAGCAGCTTTGAGGTAAGTTTCAAAAGTTCATCTGTCTCTCTTGAAAGGTTTTCGAAGCTGTGGTCTATTATTCCTTTTTCAGATTTCCTTAATTTTTTAATGCTGATTAAAGAATCCACATAAGTTCTGTAGCCTTTGTCGGTAGGTATTCTTCCGGCGGAAGTATGCGGATGGTTTATATAACCGGAATCCTCAAGGTCCGCCATAATATTACGCACTGTTGCGGGTGAGAACCCTATATTATAATGTTTTGTAATATTCCTTGAACCCACAGGCGAAGCAGTAAGTACAAACTGCTGGATTATATACTTGAGAATATTCTTTTCTCTTTCGTTTAATTCTTCGTGTAACATTATTGAATAATTATGGGAACAAAATTAAAAATATTTAAAACACAAATATACAAAAATTATAAAAATTAAACTTTTAATATTGATAAAATTTAAGTTCAAATTCTGCCGTCCAAAATAAAATAAGGAATTGAGAAAACTCATTAAAAAAGTTATGACAAGTTTTCTTTAGAATGTCATTTCCTCTCAGGGAGTCCCTTCATGAGAATCCGTTAGCTCAAGGAAGAAATCTTTCACTCCAATTCAACGCAAAAGATATCTCAGTCGAAGACTCCTTCGATATGACAATAATTAGCTGTTTAATATGACAATTATACTTTTCTGTCATTTCTTAAAACTCGTGTCAATTTATACTCCCACCCCAAATGTAATCCGAAAAGTTTTCCATCCTATATCTTCCAATTAGATTGAAATTATTGAACAAGATTTTTTCCGATATTCGTTTCAGATTTTTTAGGTCGTAAATATCCGGGCTTTCTTTATTACAAATAGTACAACTATTTGATAGGTATACTTTGCAAATAGTTTAACTTATTGTAAGGTAGATGTTAACATTCGTGAAAATTAGTGTGATTTTGGACAGATGTAAACTTATATGTTAAATTATTGTTTATATATTTTTGTATAGTGACAATTTCATTGTTAATTTTACACATTAAAATTAAACTTATAAAAAACAAAAAATAAAATTGAGCGATAATTATAAATCAGCCGGGGTTGACTTAAAAGCAGGTGAAGAAGCGGTAGATAAGATTAAAAATCTGGCTAAATCTACATTCAATAAAAACGTCCTTTCGGATATCGGACATTTCGGGGGAATGTACGAGTTGGATTTATCCAAATATAAAAACCCTGTTTTGGTTTCCAGTGTTGACGGTGTTGGCACAAAATTAAATATTGCTTTTGAAATGAACAAGCACAACACAATCGGGCAGGATTTGGTAAACCACTGTGTTAACGACATTGCCGTTTGCGGTGCTGAGCCACTTTACTTTTTAGATTATATGGCTTTCGGCAAACTTAACCCGGATGTTGCCGAATCAATAGTGGAAGGATTTTCAATTGCCTGCAGAGAAAATAATTGTGCTCTTATCGCTGGTGAAACTGCCGAAATGCCGGGACTGTACAAAGAAACAGAATATGATTTATCCGGTACAATTGTCGGTGTTGTAGAAAAAGAAAATGTAATTAATGGAAAAGAAATTAAAGGAGGAAACATTTTAATCGGTTTCCCTTCAACAGGACTGCACACAAACGGTTATTCTCTTGCGAGAAAAGTTTTGTTTTCAAAATATTCCGTCAATGATAAACCTGAAGGTTTGACCAAAAGTTTAGGCGAAGAATTGCTTAATATTCACCGTTCGTATTTAAGATTAATTACATTACTCAAAAATAGTTTTTCTATTAAAGGTTTTTCACACATAACCGGCGGAGGACTTGTTTCCAACACCAACAGAATTTTACCGGAAGGATTAAAACTTGAAGTTAACTGGAATGCCTGGGATGTTCCGACAATATTTAAAGTTATTCAGGGAACAGGAAATATTGATGACGAAGAAATGAGACGAGTATTCAATATGGGGATTGGACTTGTTGCTGTAGCGGATGAGGGTGATAAAGAAAAAATATTTGAGACTTCAAAATCTATAAATGAGAAACCGGTTCTAATCGGTAAAGTTGTAAAGGCATAAAATGTTCATCGATACCCACGCTCACCTTTTTTATCCTAATTTTAAAGATGATTTAGACGAAGTTTTAAGCCGTGCAAAAGAAAACGGAATTGATAATATTCTTATTCCTGCCACCGATATTGCAACTGCGAAAGAAGTAATTGAATTAACAGGGAAATATGATTTTTTATACGGCGCTGTCGGAGTTCACCCCCACGATTCAAAAGATTGGGATAAATCTTGGCTTAATCAATTAAAAGAATTTGCAGCAAACGATAAAATAAAAGCAATTGGTGAAATTGGTTTAGATTACTATTACGATTTTTCACCCGCAGAAAAACAAAAAGAAGCTTTTCGCGATCAAATAGAATTAGCAATTGAATTAAATCTTCCGGTTGTCGTGCACGCAAGGGAATCCGATGACGACATTTATGAAATAATAAAATCTTATAAAAGCACTAATCTTAAAGCACAGTTCCATTGTTTTTCCGGCGATAAAGAAAAGGCAAAAAGACTTCTTGAGCTTGGACATTACATATCTTTTACAGGAAATATCACATTTAAAAAAGCCGACGAATTAAGAGAAGTTGTAAAACACATTCCTTTAAACAAGCTAATGATTGAAACAGATTCTCCCTTTCTAACTCCAGTGCCCAATAGGGGTAAAAGAAATGAGCCTGCCTATGTAAAGCTTGTAGCTGAACAAATAGGTAGAATTCATAATATATCATTAGAGGAAGTTGGACGGGCAACATCGTATAACGCATTTAAGTTTTTCGGGATCGGTGAAATGCCGAAGGTAAGTTACACATATCAATTGAACGGAAATTTATATGTAAATATTACAAACAGATGTAACGCCGACTGCTACTTCTGCGAGAGAGAAAATAATGCTGTACTTAAAGGCTATAATTTAAGCATGAAAAAAAGTGAAGAACCGGATGCTGAAAAATATATTCAAGAAATCGGCGATCCGAAAAACTATAATGAAATAATTTTTTGTGGTTACGGTGAGCCTACAATAAGGTGGGAAGTAGTTAAAGAGATTTC
>DRJC01000390.1 GCA_011052365.1 Ignavibacteria bacterium | reverse complement strand
CTTTTGCCATTCCAACCAGGTTTATTACTCATCGGAATTACCGCCCACGTGTCACCAAAATTTTCCGATCTGAAAATTGCTGTTTTGCCTACAACAAATATTCTATCAGGTGCTAATTTTGATTTTGCAATTCTTGTTAAAAAAGGTGCAGTTACGCTTCCCTTTGAAAATCCGCCTATAGAAGTCCAACTGCCACCTCCGTTTGTTGATTTGTATATATCATTAAATTGAGAGGATTCCAACAATTGTTTTGGATCTCTATAATTCCAAGCCGCTTCAAAACCATCTCCACCTGGTGTTGATGACCAAGCACTACTGGCTGTAGGATTAATGCCGGATAACCAGCTTCCGTTATCCTGTGTTCCCCCGATATATTTGTTATTATGAGGCATTTTGTCAACACCGTAAAATTGTGTTGTGTTATAACCGTTCAAAGTCTTGATAAATGATGAACCTTTATTATCAGAATAAGTAACTCCGCCGTCGTTACCGTCAAGTAACCTAAAGCTTTGTGTAGCGGTGTTAGTTTTTACTATTGTCAAATTATGGTGATCGGGATGAACTAAAGACCAGGGATTCGGTCCGGGACCGAATTCTGCATAAGCATCCGTTATAACAGTTGTAGTAATATTTTTTTGTGTGACGGTTCCCCAATTAATTACAATTTTTGATGTAGGCAGATTATTAGGATCAAACGTTGCACCGTTTGGTAATTCCGGCCACATTGTAAAAATACTTTTATATTGTATTCCTTCATTAACCGCAATATTTGCATCGGGTGTTGAAGAATAAGGGACAGCACTAATAAAAGTATATTCTCTACCAATACCACCTGGCGCATTATTCCTATCAAAAAGATTCCAAGATCCATCATCTTGTTCATCTCTAAAAGATACCATTAATTGTTTATTATTATCCGTATCCCAAACTTCAAAAGGTACATCAACATAATCTTTGTAAGTATAATTGGTTGCGGGTTGACCAGATCCTCCGGGTGTTGTAAATCTATATGCCTTTTGTGACATTCCGGGTCCAAATCTTATTTCAACGGAACTATAATCAGAATCAACAACATTAGTTGCCCCTGCAAAATCCGACCCTAAATATATTTGAGAGTTTACTAAATTTAAAAATGAAGAAGTATTTATTTCATCAACTTTTAAAATTTGCGGAGAAGAAGTTGAAGTGCCTGTACCAATAGTTAATTTCATTATATTAACACCGGCTACATAAACTGTAGTGGCATCGTAAGGATCAACTGCAATAGCATTATCGTACCAGCCCTGTCCACCAAGCCAGTCTTTATTACCGCCGGGATCTACCGAAGGATACCAAGTAGCACCACCATCATCAGAAACATAAAGGGTTACAGTCCCATCAGCAAGATCCGTAGAAGCATATATTTTTGATGTATCCGTAGGTGCAACAGCAATTTCCATCCTTGCAACTCCAATAATTCCGGAAGAAGAACTAACCCAGGAATTGCCGCCGTTAAATGATTTTACTATACCGACTCTGTTTACGGAGGCATATTGAGTGTTAAAATTACCCGGGTTTGCCACTAAATCTTCAACCCTACTGTTTGAGTTGTATTTTTTAGTCCAGCTATTACCACCGTCGGTAGTCATCCATATTCCCGAAGTTACGTTTGTACCCTTCCAGCCTACACTTGTAGATACAACTACTATATCAGGATTGCTTGGGTTAATTATTAAACGGGTTACGTTTTGAAAATTTAAGTTTGCCGTACTTGGAAGTTGTGTCCAGGTAGCACCTCTGTCGGTGGTTTTCCAGATGCCGCTGCCCATAATTTGATCTAAATTAGCGAACCCTTCGCCTGTGCCCAGATACATAATATCGTGATTAGATTCAGACATAACCAAAACGCTTGTCGCTAAATTTGGAAGAGATGCCGTTAAATTAGTCCAGGATGCACCTGCATCAGTAGTTTTCCAAACACCTCCGCCGACTGAGCCTACATACCAGGTGTTAAAAGTTGCATCGTCGGGGTCAACAACTATTGAGCGTGTCCTACCGCTTACGTTACCGGGACCTCTTTCGGTCCAATTAACAACATTTGTTTTTGCTAATTTACTTAAACCTGCTGTTGAATTAAGATTTGTTGCTTTCAACAGTTCTTTAATTCTGTAATTAGCAGGGTAATCCGGTCTGTCTTCGCCAAATCCCTTTCTTATATCGTTCATGTATTTGGCGAATAGGTCAGGACTGTCTTTCTTCAGTTTGTTTATTTGAGCAACCGGCTGTATGTCGTCATAGTTTATAGTTTGTTTTAAATTTTTGTTTTGGAATAAATCAGTATAGGAGAAAAAGACAACAGCAATTATTAAAAACAAAGATAATCCCAACAGGTTTTTCTTTTGTAGAAAATGTTTCATACGTTGACCCCGTATATTAGTTGATAAAAAATTAAAATGAATTATTATTTTTTGTTCCAGTTAAAGGTAATTTTTTGTTTTTCTTTAAATCATAAATATAACCAAGTAATTTCAAATTCTTTTTAGGGTCCACGGTAATTATACCCGGTCTTTTTAAAACTCTTAATTGTATATTGTTAATCCATTCAATTTTATCGCTTCTGCTGTTATCTTCAAAAACAACTTTATTATTATTTAAATCGTAAATAAAAAATTTCGATTGTGGAGTTGAGTTATCAGTTGTTTGTTCTTCGGTTTTGTAAGATACAACAAATGCAGAATCCGGTGAAAACATATAATTTATATTATCGGAATATTTTTCTTCGGCTATTTTTTTGTAAGATGCTTTTTGATTTTCGGTTTTATAACCGTCATTGTAATTGGAACAAGAAGAGATGAAAATTGTTATTAAGAATATAAATATTGGGAAAATAGAGTGTTTGTTCTTTTGCATTACTTATACTCAATTTTTTTTATTGAAGAAGTGATAGAATCAATTAAGATATATTAATAAATTTGCTTTATTTTCTTTTAATATGCAAGTTAAATCCTTATCTTTTTTAAAGAATAGGACAAAAACTCCTTTATAAAATATCTTTATTATTTTGTTAATATGATTAAAAAAATATCCTTACTTATTTTAATTTTCATTATTACCGGAAATGCTCAAATAAAATATAATACCAATAATCTATATTTGTTGGGACAGTCATATTTGCGAGGTGCACGGTATAAAGACGCAAAAGATATATTTGAAAAAATATATAAACAGCAACCCGGTAATTACCAGTATTTTAACTCTTTAAACCAAGCGTACCTTCAATTAAAAATGTATAAAGAATCTGTGGGCTTAATCAATAAAAAGTTACAAAAAACTCCTAATGATATTAACCTTTACGGAATGCTTGGTTCGACATACTACTTATCGGGAGACGAGAAAAAAGCATTTTCGGTTTGGGATGAATCATTAAAAAAATTAAAACCAAACTATGTTAACTATAGAATAATTGCCAATAACGCCATTGAAAGAAGGGCTTTTGATAAAGCGATAGAATACCTCCAAGAAGGAAAAAAAATATCAAAGGATTCCAAGTATTTTTCTTTTGATTTAGCTAATCTTTACACTCTTACTATGCAGTTTGAAAATGCTGCGAAAGAATACAGCACAATTCTGGCAAATAATCCCAATCAATTAAGATTTGTCGAATCTAAAATCCTCAGTTATATTGATAAGCCTGATGCATTAAGTGCTACAATTAAAGTGGTAAAAAATTGGGATGAGAATAGAAATATCGGGTTTTCATTTCTGCTTGCAAAACTTTATCAAGTGAATAATCAAGATGAAAAAGCTTTAAAAGAATATCTGAAAATTGAGAAGAAACAAAACTCCAAAGGGAGACAATTAATCATTTTTGCAAATACCCTTTTAACTGAGAATAAATATTCTTTGGCTTCAAAGGTTTACAACAAAATTATCAGTAATTATAAAAACTCACCGTATATTTCATCGGCAAAATTGGGTTACACAAAATCTTTGGGGGCTGAACTTTGGAAGAAGGTAGAAAAGTCTATCCCTGCCTGGAAACCGTATTACAAGATAAAGAATAATTATCCGGAAGAAACCGAAGATGTGATTTCCGCATATAAGCAGTTAATAAAGAATTACAAATTATCGGAAGTCGGGGCGGAAGCTTTTTTTAGAATAGGTAAGATAAATCTTACAATTAAAAAAAACTTTGCTGAAGCGATTTCTAATTTTTCAAACATAATTACAAATTATCCTTCTTCCAGATTTTTATCTGATGCTTTTGAATTAAGAGGACTTGCGTATATTGAAAAAGGAAAACTTGGAAAAGCTTATTCTGATTTTGACTTAATGACAAAAGACAGAAGGATATCAAATCAAATGAAAAGTGCTGCCAGATTAAACCTGGCAAAAATAAATTTTTATAATGGAAATTTTAATAAAGCATCCGACTTATTGAAACAAGTTATCAAAAATAAAAAAGACAAATCAACAAACAATGCATTGCAGTTATCTTTGCTCCTAAATACTACTAAGAGTGATTCCGTACATTTATTAAAATTTGCCGAGGCAGATCTTTTAATTAATCAAAATAATTTTGATTCGGCATATTCATTACTTAAAAAAATATACACCGATAAAAGTACTTTCTTTGTTCTAAAATCGGTAGCAAAATTCAGATATGCTCAAATTGAAGTTACATTAGACAGTTTATCAAATTCACTCATTACGCTATCAGAAATAATAAAAGATAAAAAGCGGAACATTTTTGCTGATAAAGCGTTATTTTTGAAAGGTAAAGTATATCAATTTGGCTTGAATAATAATAATGATGCTGTTAAAATGTATCAGGGATTGTTGGTAGAATTTCCAAACTCCATTTATGTTGACGAAGCAAGGAAAGCAATAATAAATTTAAAAAATAAGTGAAAAAGATGAGTAAAAAAGAAAATCAAAAGATTGTTAAATGTTCATTTTGCGGAAGAAGCGGGAACGAAGTAGGTAGTATGATTGCCGGACCGGATGTTTATATTTGCGATGTTTGCGTTGGCAGCAGTGTGGACATATTAAAAAATAATTTAGCCGCATACAATAATTCAAATTCAAACCTGGCTAAAATTCAAAAACCGGAGTTCATCAAAAATTCATTGGATGAGTATGTTATCGGGCAAGAAAGGGCAAAAAAGACTTTGGCGGTTGCGGTTTACAATCATTATAAAAGAATCAGTAAAAAGAATTCCTTTTTTGAGTTGGACGATGTTGAAATAGAGAAGAGCAACATTATGATGATTGGACCTACCGGTGTAGGAAAAACCCTGCTTGCCAAAACACTCGCAAGAATACTTGATGTCCCTTTCGCCATAGCTGATGCGACAACATTAACTGAAGCAGGTTATGTAGGTGATGATGTTGAAACAGTACTCGTTCATCTGCTTCAGGCGGCTGACTACAATCTTGAAAACGCGCAAAAGGGAATTGTTTATATAGATGAAATTGACAAGATAGCACGCAAGAGTGAAAGTACATCAATTACAAGAGATGTTTCCGGCGAAGGAGTTCAGCAGGCACTATTAAAAATACTTGAAGGCACTGTTGCCGGTGTGCCTCCGAAAGGTGGGAGAAAACATCCCGAGCAAAGCCTAATAAATATAGATACAAAAAACGTATTGTTTATTCTCGGAGGTGCTTTTGCAGGAATTGATAAAATAATTGCCGCTCGATTAAATAAAAACAAAATGGGCTTTTCTGCTGACGTAAAAAAAATAAATGCGAGCGATGATTATTTAATTGAACAAACCTTGCCCGAGGATCTGCTTCGCTTCGGCTTAATTCCCGAATTGATCGGCAGGATCCCGGTTGTTGCACCATTACAGTCGCTCTCACAAGAAGCCCTAAAAAATATTTTGATAAAACCAAAGAATGCGATTTTGAAACAATACAAAAAACTTCTGCTTATGGACGGTGTTGAGCTTGAATTCGATCCTTACTCAATTGATTCAATAGTTAAAAAAGCAATGATTCGCAAAACCGGCGCCCGTGCGTTACGATCAATAGTTGAAGAATTTATGCTTGATATTATGTATGAATTACCGAAGAAAACAAAGGTAGAAAAGTGCATAATAACAAAGGATGTTGTTGAAAAAGGAGCGGAACCGATTTTTATTGAACGGGATAGGAAGTCGGCTTAAAAAATTAATTGATTATTCTTTAATTATTAAATCTTATCAAGATAAAGAATAAGTAACATTTTTGTTATCGACATCAAATAATGATTGAGTCGGTTGGTAATTTGAAATATCAAGTTTTTTACCATCATTTATCAAATTATGCATTTCAATAATTTGATTATTGCTGATTGATTCATCTATAAAACGAAATACCGAAGAGCTTACATAATCCAGCCTGTTTTCTATACTTATCCATTTACGTAGTAACTTTTCGGATACTAAACCGGTTGTATTTGAACCTGCGAAAATATCTACAACTAAATCACCTTCATCAGTTAACATTTTTATAAAAAACTTGGGCAATTTTTCGGGAAATCTTGCCGGATGAGTTTTAATATTTGCTGCTTTACATCTTCTAAAATATAAACTATTTGATTCACTATTTGGTATGTTAAGTAAATTTGAAGGAATTGCGCCACCATTATTTATACTGAAATTTTTTCCAATATTATGTCCGGAAGGACGTAATTTCGGTTTATAAAATTTTGAGGGAGATTTAATAAGTTTTTTCATACGTTCACTATAAGGAACCAATACCTTAGACACATCTGATTTAGGATTTTCAGTTTTACTTAACCACCACACAGTATTGACTGAATCTTTCGTTCTTATTTTTCTTTTGTTAACCCATTCAATTGGACTCGGCAGTTTAGAAGGGTTGTACCAATAAAATTCTTCTGCAAGATTAAAACCTATTTCATCACATAACTTTAAAAGTAACCTGAAATTATAAAGACTTCTTATTGGAACTCCTTTTTGATAAACACCACCAAGATCAATAACAAAACTTCCATCGGGTGTGAGTTTTTTATATACTAATTTTGCAAACGTTAAAAGCCAATCAATATATTCAAATTGTTCTTTATTGCCATACTCTTTTTTTCTCAAAAGGGGAAATGGAGGACTTGTTATAACAAGATTTATTTCATTATCAGTTAAATCATTTAAAACTTGTAGGGAGTCGTCATTTATCATGAAACCCATTCTTGTTTTATAACTATATTTAAAAATTTTATCCATAGTTGATGTTACTTATAGTCTGTAGACTCATAGTATACAATAAAATATGTTTATAATATGAAAAATACAAATAAAAAAGCAAGAATCATATTAGCCGATAATATAAAAAGATTACGGAAAAAAAGAGGACTCACTCAAGAAAACCTTTCTTTTTTATCCGGATTACATCGTACGTATATAAGTTCGGTAGAGAGATCCGAAAGAAATATTTCTATTGACGCAATAGAAAAAATATCAAAAGCTCTTAAAATTCCTCTCCATAAATTATTGGAAGACTTATGAAAAAATCTAAAGACTTTAACAAAATGAAAAAATTATTGCCGTATATTATGGAATATCAAGAATTAGCTAGTAAGAATGGTATATATGATATTTTCCAGGATAATGGAGGAAAAATTTTACAAGTTCTTTTAATAACAGGATTAAAAGTTTTGCCAGGAAGAGAGGGCAATGATGCAATTGATAAAAATGGAATTGAATATGAACTTAAATCTCTAAACATAAAATTAACAAAAAGTTTTTCAACCCATCATCATATGAACCCCAAAATTATTAAAAAACATAAAAAAGTAAATTAATTGTTTGCAATTTATGAAGGAATTGAAATTAAAAAGATCTATAAGTTTACACCAAAAAAATTAAATCCTTTCTACGATAAATGGGAAAAGAAATGGAAAGCTGACGGAAATCAGGATATTAATAATCCCAAAATACCATTAACTTACGTTGAAAAAAATGGTGAACTGATTTTTGATAATTCTAAAACACCGTTAATTTAATTAACATATTATTTGATAACCCTAAATG
This sequence comes from Ignavibacteria bacterium, assembly GCA_011052365.1. Classification (GTDB taxonomy): domain Bacteria; phylum Bacteroidota; class Ignavibacteria; order Ignavibacteriales; family Ignavibacteriaceae. The sequence goes on along the minus strand of DRJC01000390.1, from coordinate 2,114 downwards.
CTAAAAAAATTTTTAATATTATTCCTCTTTGTCCCGTCTTTATTTGCTCAATCAAAGATTTTAATAAACATGGATATGAGCCAAACCGATCATTTAAAAGCATACGGAATAACATACAATGCTTTGGTAAAAGGACTAAAAGCAGACTGGCTTTTAAATTATGAGGGAGGTTCTTTCCTAATTGATTATACCCAGCAGCTTGCAGACGAATGCAGAATAGAAGGTGTCTCATTCAGTTTATTAGATGCCGTACAGACGGCGGAAACATATTCCGTAGTTCAAAACAAAGATAACAATATGAATGTTGTAAGATTGGAAAAAGCACCGCGGATTGCCATTTATGTTCCCCCGGGTTTTCAACCCTGGGACGATGCTGTAACCATGGCTCTTGAATATGCAGGAATCCCATATACAAAAATATGGAATGATGAAATACTGCGCGGTGATTTGTCTAAGTATGATTGGGTTCATCTTCACCACGAAGATTTTACCGGGCAGTATGGAAAATTTTACGCAAGCTTCAGTAATGCACAATGGTATATTGATAATCAAATATTATACGAAAACGATGCAAAGAAAAACGGGTTCAAAAAAGTTTCCGTTATGATGAAAAAAGTTGCTGAAGTTTTAAAAATTTATATAGGTAACGGTGGTTTCCTTTTTGCAATGGGTTCTGCAGCCGACACTTTTGATATTGCACTTGCTGCACAAAATGTTGATATCGTTGCCAGCATGTACGACGGCGATGCGGCTGACCCGGATGCACAGAGCAAGTTGGATTTTAACAACACTTTGGCGTTTACAAATTTCAAATTGGAAAAGAATCCCTATGTTTATGAGTATAGCAATATTGACATCCAACCAATAGAAATCGGTAGCGAAGAAAACGATTACTTTACACTTTTTGATTTTTCCGCTAAGTACGATCCGGTGCCTACTATGTTAACTCAAGATCACGTAAATGTAATACACGGATTTATGGGACAGACAACTATGTTCAGGAAAGAGACAATAAAAAAATCTGTAATTATCTTAGCCGAAAGGGAAGGAACCGACCAGGTGAAATACATTCACGGGAATTTCGGAAGAGGAACATTTACTTTTTACGGCGGGCACGATCCCGAAGATTATCGTCACTTTGTAAGCGATCCACCAACAGATTTATCTTTGTACAAAAATTCTCCGGGTTACAGACTAATATTAAATAACGTTCTTTTTCCGGCAGCAAAAAAGAAAAAACAAAAAACGTAGAAGATTGTATGGCTGAATGATTGGATGTATGTATGAATGTTTTTTTTTCACATTCAACCATTCATCCATACTTCATAAAATATTGAAGGAATTATTAAAATAATGAAACACATTACAATTAAGAATACAAACCAACAAATCCCCGTGGGTAAAATTGTCTGCGTTGGAAGAAACTATAGCGAACACGCAAAAGAATTGGGAAACGAAGTACCGGAAAAACCCTTGGTATTTTTAAAACCTGCTTCTGCATTAATTTTTTCGGGTGATAAAATTAGATACCCGTCTTTCTCAAATGAAATGCACCACGAAGTTGAACTGGTTTTGTTGGTTGGAAAAAAGATAAAAGATGCAAATCTTAAAGAAGCCGAAGATGCCATTGAAGCCTACGGAGTAGGTTTGGATATGACTTTGCGAGATATACAAACAAAATTAAAAGAGAAAGGTCATCCGTGGACAATTGCAAAAGGCTTTGACACATCTGCTGTTGTCTCTGATTTTATTTCAAAAAAAGAGTACACTTTAACATTGAATGAAAGAATTATTTTAAGTGTTAACGGTGTAAAAAGACAGGACGATTTATTAAATAAAATGATATTCTCACCTGCCGAAATAGTTGAATATATATCTTCCTTAATGACACTTGAAGAAGGTGATCTGATTTATACAGGAACACCCGCAGGTGTTGGTAAAGTTATACCCGAAGATAAAATACATGCAGAAATTGAAGGAATAGTTTTTCTTGATTGCTCCGTTGAATAGTTTTTTTACCCTAAGAAATTTTTAATCATACTACTTAGTTGTTCAAACTCAATCAAAAATGCATCGTGTCCGTGCGGTGAAATTATTTCTTCATATTTTGATTT
>DRJC01000389.1 GCA_011052365.1 Ignavibacteria bacterium | reverse complement strand
CAAGGAAAAACTAATTTCAAAAGAAACAGCTATTTTAAGAATTGAACCCAACCAGTTAAATCAGTTATTGCGTCCTATTTTTGATTTAAGCGAGAAAAAGAAAGCTGTAAATCAAAATAAACTTTTAGCTAAAGGATTAAATGCAGGCCCGGGTGCTGCTTCGGGAAGGGTAGCGCTAAGTGCACAGGACGCCGACGAAATGGCTTCAAAAGGTGAAAAAGTAATTCTTGTAAGAATTGAAACTTCACCCGAAGACATAAAAGGCATGAACGCTTCGGAAGGAATTCTTACTGCAAGAGGCGGTATGACATCGCACGCAGCTTTGGTTGCAAGACAGATGGGCAAGGTTTGTGTAGCAGGATGTAGCGCATTAATAATAGATTACAAAAAAAGAAACTTTACCGTAGAGGGAAAAAATGTAGTTGTTAAAGAAGGTGATTACATTTCGTTGGACGGTACAACGGGAGAAGTTATATTAGGAAAATTAGAAACCAAACCTTCGGAAGTGATTCAGGTTCTAATTTCCAAAACTATGGACGGTAAAAAATCTTCGGTTTATAAAACTTATGCAAGTTTGATGAATTGGGCTGATAAAATAAGAACGATGAATATCAGAACTAATGCAGACCAAGGTGACCAGGCAGCAAATGCAATTGCTTTCGGTGCCGAGGGTATCGGTTTATGCCGAACCGAGCATATGTTTTTTGGCGGTGATAGGATTATGTCCGTTAGAAAAATGATTGTTGCCGATACACTGAAAGAAAGAAAAGAAGCTCTTGCAGAACTTCTTCCCTATCAAAGAAAAGACTTTTATTCAATATTTAAAGTTATGAGCGGCAGACCGGTAACTATAAGAACTTTAGACCCGCCGTTGCACGAATTTTTACCTCATTCGGATAAAGAAATAAAGAAACTTGCTTCAGCACTTAACATAAAAGTTGAAGTTTTAAAATCTAAGATTGAGAGCTTGAGTGAATTTAATCCTATGCTCGGCTTCCGCGGTTGCAGGCTCGGAATTTTATACCCTGAAATTACTGAAATGCAGGCTCAGGCTATAATTGAAGCAGCCTGTCAAGCTAAAGCAAAAGGTATAAAAGTTAAACCTGAAATAATGATTCCTTTGGTAAGTCATGTAAATGAATTCAAACTTCAGGAAAAAATTGTTAGAAGTGTTGCAGAAAAAGTAATGAAGAAAAAGAAAATAAAAGTTGACTATCTTGTCGGAACGATGATTGAGCTACCGAGAGCTGCACTTACAGCAGACGAGATTGCAGAAAAAGCAGAGTTCTTCAGTTTCGGTACTAACGATTTAACACAAACAACATTTGGTCTTTCCAGGGATGATGCCGGTAAATTTTTGCCTCTTTATGTAAAAGAAGAACTGCTTCCCAATGATCCTTTTGAAGTATTGGACCAAACCGGTGTCGGTCAATTAGTAAAGATTGGAACAGAAAGGGGAAGAGCAACAAGACCGAATCTAAAAGTTGGTATTTGCGGCGAACACGGCGGCGAACCTGCATCGGTAGAGTTCTGCCATAATGTAGGTTTAAATTATGTTAGCTGTTCTCCGTTTAGAGTTCCTATTGCAAGACTTGCAGCAGCCCGTGCGGTTGTTAACAGTAAAAGCAAAGAAGTTAAATCGAAAAAAAAGTAATGTTATTAGAATTTGTAAAATAAAATAAAGGAAGCTAAAAATATGAAGCTAACTGATTTTAAATTTAATTTGCCGAAAACATATACTGCTAAATATCCTGTTACCCCACGGGACAAAGCAAGACTTATTGTTTTAGACAAAAAGACCGGAACCATAGAACATAAAATATTTTCTGATGTTGTTGATTATATGTCAAAAGGTGATGTACTTGTCTTAAACGAAACACGAGTTTTTCAAGCAAGGCTTTTCGGAAAAAAAGAAAAAACCAATGCAAAAATTGAGGTTTTTCTTTTGAGAGAACTAAACGAAGAAGATTGTATTTGGGATGTAATTGTAGACCCTGCCAGAAAAGTGAGGATTGGAAACAAAATATATTTCAACGATAAGCTTTGGTGTGAGGTTATTGACAACACAACATCAAGGGGTAGAACCGTACGCTTTAATCAACCCGGAAATGTTTTTAGTGCAGTTGAGAAAATCGGGCTGACTCCTTTACCACCGTATATTAATAGAAGCGTAGAACCTGAGGATAAAGAAAATTACCAAACGGTATACGCCAGGGTTGACGGCGCTGTTGCAGCACCTACTGCAGGGTTACATTTTACTCAGCAACTTTTAACTAAAATAAAGAAAAAAGGAATTAAGATTGCTCCCGTAATTTTACATATTGGTTTAGGCACTTTTAGACCTGTTGAAGTTGAAGACCTGACTAAACATAAAATGGATTCTGAATTTTATGAAATAACACCAAAATCATCTGAAATTATTAATAAGGCAAAAGCTTCAAAGAAAAGTGTAATTGTTGTTGGAACAAGTGCAACCCGTGCATTGGAAACTTCAATAACAGCTGCCGGATTGGTTAAACCAAGCAGTGGATGGACAGATAAGTTCATTTATCCTACCTATAAATTTAATGTTGTAGATAAATTAATTACCAATTTTCACGCGCCTGAATCAACATTAGTAATGCTTGCAAGTGCATTTGCCGGGTATGATTTCTTGATGAAATCATACAAAAAAGCTATGAAAGAAAAATATAGATTTTTAAGTTACGGTGATGCTATGTTAATAAAATGAAAACTTTTGTAATTATACCCGCTGGCGGTAAAGGACTTAGGAGCGGTAGTTCCGTTCCTAAGCAATATTTAAAATTCTACGGAAAGGAGTTGATAGCATATACAATTGAGACCTTTCAAAAATCCGGCTTAGTTGACCAAATAATAATCGCTGCTGAACTTGCTTATCACAAAAGATTACTCCAAATAATAAAAGAATATAAATTTACAAAAGTTAATTCCATTGTAGATGGCGGAACAACACGGCAAGATTCTGTTTTTAATTGTATCAAATCTCTGAATGCAGAAAAAAATGATATGGTTGTTGTTCACGATGCCGCCAGACCGCTTTTGACAAAAACCGTATTAAATAATGCGATAAAATATGCTGAAGAAAAAGGGAATGCTGTTGTAAGTATTAAAGCAAAAGATACTCTTGTTAAAGGTGCTAATACCGTGGATAGTTATATTAAAAGAGAAAATGTACATTACATACAAACACCTCAAATTTTTAAGTATAAAGATTTTATCAAAGCAATAAAATACTCAGAAGAAAATAATTATAGCGGAACAGATGAATCAAGCCTGATGAAAAAAATTGGCAAAAGAATATTTCTTGTTAACGGTTCTGCAATAAATATAAAGATCACAACCAAGGAAGATCTAAAAATCTTCAAAACATACATTAAATAGTTTTTTAATTTCGTATTTTAACACTTTGTCTAAATTACATTGAAAATAACTCTATTTATGATTAAGTTCGTACAATATTTAATAAAATAAACATTCGACAATGATAAATTTACTGGCAATAATAGTAATCTCTTATTTACTCGGTTCAATTCCGAACAGCATCATCTTAAGCAAAATGGCTAAAGGAATTGATATACGCGAACACGGCAGCGGTAATGCAGGGGGCACAAATGTAATAAGGGTTTTAGGATTTAAACTCGGATTGTCGGTAATCTTTTTAGATGCTCTTAAAGGAGCTCTTGCCGTAGTTGTTGTTGCCCGTTTATTTTCCGGATCAATGCCATTCCATAACGCAACACCTTTTGACGACTTTACACTTGTTCAAATAATTGCCGGTGCTTCTGCGGTGATAGGTCATATCTGGACTATCTTTGCCGGATTTAAAGGCGGTAAAGGAATTGCAACCGCATTAGGTATGCTGCTTATTTTAATTACTGTAGATATGCTGATAGCGTTGGGTGTATTTGTTATAGTTGTCTCTATTTCAAAATACATATCGCTCGGTTCTATTTTTGCAGCCATTACCGTTCCGTTGGCTTTAGTTGTAAGAGAAAATGTATTTCATGTAAATATTCCCGGTTATCATATTTTACTTCCATTTATTCTATTTCTTTCTTTGTTGGTAATTTTTACACATCGCAAAAATATTTCACGTTTGGTAAATGGACATGAAAGTAAATTCAACTTCTCTAAAAAGAAAAAATAAACCATACAAATAATATGAGAATATCCGTTCTTGGGGCAGGCGGTTGGGGGACCACTTTAGCAATTCTTCTTCATAATAACGGACACCCCGTTACACTTTGGGAATACAAAAAAGATTACGCAAAAACATTGGATAAGAAACGTGAAAATATAACTTATCTTCCGGGCATTCCAATTCCCAATGATTTGGTAATCACCCACAATCTTAATGAAGCCGTTACTGATAATAATATGATTGTGCTTGCAGTTCCCTCTCAATTTTTAAGAAGCGTTATAAAAAAGATTGACAAAAATTTATTGAAGAATTCTATATTGGTAAGTGTATCAAAAGGAATTGAAAACAACACCCTAATGACAATGTCCCAGATGTTACTTGATGTAGTACCGGCATTATCCGAAAATCAGATCGGTGTACTTTCCGGTCCGAGTCACGCTGAAGAAGTAAGCAGAAGAATACCGACAACCGTAGT
>DRJC01000388.1 GCA_011052365.1 Ignavibacteria bacterium | reverse complement strand
TAATTATTGTTAAAAATGTTGCAGGTTGACAGGTTTATTTGGGTGTCACGCCTGCCCCGTTTTTTTGGGGACCACTCCGTGACACCATTACAAAGCCTGCCCACAAATTATATTTCAATCTCTTTAGGATCAGTTTCCAACTCAACAACTCGCCACTCGTTTTCTTCAATATCAAAATCAGTAATTTTTTCTATAGGTACCTTTAGATATTTACCATTAGCAGTAACTGCAACATCACCATTTGGTAAAATTATCTCTCCGGTTCCTTCAAACATTCTGCTGCTTTCGTTTGTAATTCTTCCAATAACTTTTAATTGTTGATCTAAAGGAATCGGCTTTTTGAATTTCAAATTTAATTCTATTGTAACACCCCAAACTTCGGCTTCATATTTATTTAATATTGCTCTTCCAATTGTTTCATCAAGAATAGCTGAGGCAATACCGCCGTGAAGTCTTCCGGGATAACTTTGATGTTCATCCGAGGGTGTGAATAACGCAATGAGTTCTTGATTTTCCGTTACATAAAAATGAGCGTGAATGCCAAAATTATTTTTCAGTCCGCACACAAAGCAAAGTTTTGAATTGTGTTGTTTACTATTAATTTTATGGATCATACAAATCTCCCGGAGTATTCTATCAAATTAATTTCCAATTTATTTATGCCTATTAATTTAATTTATTTATGAATAAAACAAAGGATAAATCGCCGGAGGGGAGTTGGCAGGTTAAGGATTTAAAGTTTAATCCTATTTTTTAATTTTGGAAAATAAAATGAATTATTGTATAACTTTATTTTACACTGTCACTGTGTGACCTCCGATAAAAAATCGTGGCAGGCAGTGACAGCCTTAGAACGAATGTGGCTTTACTTATTTGAGATGTTAGACGGCAATTATTATCAATTGGAATTATTACGTGACAATGCAAAAGATAATGTGCCGGTGTAATTATTAAAAGTCAGTTTAATAGTTTTTGGAATTCCTTTGGCAGCTTGAGTAAAAGCAACCACTTTATTGATCAAAAGTGTATCACTGTAAACAATGGAGTTATTTGAATCTAAAATAGTTAAAGAGCCATCTCCGGATGTTTGATTAAAAACTGTAATTGAATACGAAAGTGAATCAGTAGAAAATGATAAATCATATTCTATTTCTGATGAATAAGAATTCGCAATTAGGGTAAAAGCAAAAGCATTTGTAGTATTTGCAATAACCGGAATATTAGCAGATGTTGAATTTGTAAGAATATTTTCTTTGCACCCTACAAAAAAAATTGTTCCCGCTAACAAAGCAATTATTATTATTTTCATTTTTAACTCCATCTTTTATTGACACCTAAAGGTGTGTTATGTTAAAACACAACCATAGAGTTTTTTATTTAATTCATCGATACTTTGATGTTCTGATCATTCTCAGAAGAAGTTCAACATATTATTAACCTGTTAGTATAATTAATGATTAAGTAAACATCTTAAAGAGGTTAAAGAATATTTGGAGTGAAATTTAAACCCCTGTTTTATTTGTATATATTAATTTAATCCAATTAATGAGAAAAGCTAACACTTTATTTAATTATTTTTAAAGATGTTGCAGGTAAGCAGGTTTATTTGGGTGTCACGCCTGCCCCGTTTTTTTGGGGACCACTCCGTGACATATTTTAATTTGCTTCTTCTGTAGCGACAAATTTTTTGATATATACTTAACAAGCTTCGGTAAGGCGGGCGGTATCAGTCTAAGAAAAAATGTAAATGTTTTTACACTATAGTATTAATGATTCCCGAAAGTTTTGGCTTTGCCCTCCCCACAGGTAAACATTTCGGGAATCTAAATTATTAGTCGATTAATATAAAAAAAATTATTCGGATGATTCGGGCTTTGATCTTTCTTTCAAATACTTATCAATTGAAAGCATACCTGCCCCGGCAATCAGCAAAGTAATTAACCCTGCAATATACAACAGGTTTATTTCGTAACCCGGTAATCCATATTTAGGGCCTGCTTCTACCATAACCGTTACATTAAATACATTAAAGCCTTGAGAGATATTTACAGTAAACATTGCCACAAGCATATTCAATATTAGGATTATACTAGCTATAGTCACAAAAGCACCTAAGAGAATCGCTATTCCTCCAAAAAATTCTATGGCACCAATTAACCAAGAAATTACAGTTGCTCCCGGAATACCGATTTCGGTAAGCATTCGTAGAAAAATATCGTGCCCCCAAGAAGTGAAAAGCTTTATGAACCCGTGATAGATGAAGCCAATTCCGATGATAACTCTAATTGACATCGGGCCCCAAGCTGTTGAAAGTTTAGACATAATGAATACCTCTTTTAATTAATTGAAATAAAGAATTATTTAGACTTATTGAAGAATCAAATAAATGATTATATATCGTACAGGTTTTCTATTAAGTGTCTTTGCAAAAAAATATAGGCATCCTTAATTGGAGACAAATGGACCTTTGGGATAATTTCACTTTCCCTGTTTAATCCCGACAAAACGAAAATGTATGCTTCCCGTTTTATTTACATTTATTAATTTAATCCAATTTTACTGGAAAACAAATAATTAATTTAATTTTTTTTAGATTTTTCTTAAGAAAAATATTTGCCGGTTCCAAAGTTTCGGTTTTAGTTTTAATTCAAAAATCTATAATATCCTTTATTTACCGGACAAGTATAATTAATAATTTCGGTCTTTTGCTTGACCATTATCTTTCAAACTATTTCTCCATGATCACCTATCTATTCAAGTTCTTTCATCTTGCCAAGATATTTGCAACCCGACTCTTCTTGGAAAAGTTTTACTACACGGTTTTGGGTTATGGACTCTATTTGTTCGATATTATTCATTTTTATTTTCCTAATTTAATTTTCTATTAGGAAATTTATTTTTTGCAATTTCTATAGCTTTATGCAGTTTCTCCTGTAATAATTCTTTAGGTGGTAGTAATGTTAAATATTCAGCCACTCTAATATTACTTTTATTTAATTGCATTAGCTCTATATGTTCTTCATTCTTTCCTGTGCAAAGAATTAAACCGATAGGTTGATTTTCCCCATTAACGGTTTCATATTTTTCAAGATAACGAAGATATAATTCCATTTGTCCTTTGAAGCCTGCTTCAAATTCTCCTATTTTTAAATCTATTACGACTAATGATTTTAATCTGCGATGATAAAAAAGTAAATCAATGTAGTAATCTCTATTATCAATAGTTATACGCTTTTGACGTGCTAAAAAAGCGAAATCATTCCCAAGTTCTATGATAAATTGTTGCAACTCTGCTAAAATTGCACTCTCCAAATTCTTTTCAGAATATTTATCTGTTAGACCTAAAAAATCAAGGAAATAAGGATCTCTAAATACTATGTCTGAACTTAATTTCTTTTTATTTTTAAGTTGTTTTAAATCTCCTCTTATTGTTTCTTCGGGTTTTTTAGAAATTGCTGTTCTTTCAAATAACATTGATTTTATACGTTCACGCAATTGGCGAACACTCCAATGTTCAAGCTTACATATTTCGATAAAGAAATCTCGCTTTAGTGTGTTTTTAATATAAACTAATTCTTTGATATGCGACCAACTCAATTCTCTACACAGTGTAGAGAAAATGTTTTTATCGGGAAAAGTCTCTACGGTGTAGAGACAATGATGCAATTGTTTTTCACTCCATCCTCTGCCGTATTCAAGGGTTAAATATTGTGATAAAACAGCAATAATTTGCTTTCCGTACTCGGCTCTTTTTTTATTATTTAAAATATCCAATTTAATTTTTTTACCTATATTCCAATAAAGCAAACTTATTTCAGAATTTACTACTACCGCAACCTTTTGACGGCTTTGCTCAATAAGCTGTTTTATTTCTGTAACAAGAATTGTATTTATCAGCATGTTTTCTTTCATACCATTTTATTTCTTTTCAGTAATAAATTTCACACACAATTTAAATTGGTTTTTCGGAAGTTAAATTAACTATATCATTGTTTTTGAAGGAACCCTTATGGGACGAATCCCAACATTATTTTTATTGAGTGAAGCAATCTTTTACACGGCTATCACGGTGCGATTATAACAACTTACGAAAAAATACGAAAAATATAAACCATCTGTTTTTAATTCTTTATTTAACCGGAATCCAAAATTTCCTTTATTTACCGGACAAGTATAATTCTCCTCTGAGTCGAATAAACAAAATTCAATATTATTGTATATATTTGTGTTATGAGAAAGAACATCCACATAATAATTTTATCTTTACTATTTTCGATAGTACTTTGGGTGTCGATAACACTGTCAAACGATTATTACACAACGTACAATTTCGCGCTTAAGCTTGTGGATTTTCCAAAGGGTTATTCCTCCGGTGTGGAAATACCCAAAGACGTATCCGTAAGATTAAAGGGACAAGGCTGGAAATTATTTACCCTGAATTTAGGTTCACGTTCGGACTATAAAGTTTCTGTGGGAAAAGGAAGAGGAAAAAAAGTTTTGAACCTTACAACTTTTTTAGGAGAAAATCAGTGGCTCTCATCCGATGTTGAAGTTATAAATATTCAACCCAAAACAATAAACATAAATGTTGAAAGAACAAGAACTAAAAAATTAAAAATTATTCCTCAGATTAAATTGAGTTTTAAGCAGGGTTATGGTTTGGCAACAAAGATAAAAATATCTCCCGATACGGTTAAAGTTACGGGTCCGAGAAGTGTGATGAGAAAATTAAATTCCATACTCACAAATGAATTTGTATTAGATAAAATTGATCAATCCATACAAACAAATATTAAGCTTATGGATATTCAGGGTGTAACATATTCTCCTAATAAAATCAAAATAACATTGGATGTTCAGAAAATTGTTGAAAAAAATATTAATGAACTCAGTGTTGAGGTTTTGAATGTACCGAAGAATAGGGAAGTGGTTTTACTACCTAATAAAATAACAATCAGTGTAAGGGGCGGAATTGATGTACTCGGAAAATTAACAAACGATCAGTTTAAAGCTTCTGTTAATTATAGGGATATAATATACGATACATTGGGAAGCATTCAGCCTAAAATAATTTTACCTGAAAATACAACATTACTCTTTACACAACCGGAGAGAGTGCAGTACGTAATAAAAAAATACAGATAAAAAAGAAGGAACAAATTTGTTATGTTTATAACATTTGAAGGAATAGATTTTTGCGGTAAGTCAACTCAAATTGAACTACTGAAAGAACATTTGATATCGGAAAACAAAAAGGTAGAAATAATACGTGAACCGGGAGGAACGGCAATATCGGAAAAGATAAGAGAACTTCTTCTATCCAAAGAACATAATGAAATGTTTATAGAACCTGAAATATTTCTATTCTCGGCGAGCCGCGCCCAACTTGTTAGGGAAAAAATTCAGCCTTTGCTGGATGAAGGATATTATGTACTTTCAGACCGCTTTCATGATTCTACTACTGCGTACCAGGGTTACGGAAGAGGGGTTGACCTTGATACAGTATATAAAATAAACTATCTTGCAATAGATGGCACTACCCCTGACCTATCGTTTATAATTGATATTCCAGTGGAAGTAGCAGAGTTAAGGAAAATGGAAAAGGAAGAAGAACAGCTTGACAGGCTGGAGATTTTGGACAGCGAATTTTTCAACCGTGTGAGGGAAGGTTATTTGATTATGGCTCAGCAGGAAGAAAGATTTAAAGTTATCGATGGTGTACTGAGCATTGAAAGTATAAATGAAAAAATATTAAACGAAGTGAAAAGACTGGAGGAAAAACAGTTAGCATGAATAGGAAGAAAATAAAAGGAATATTGTTATCATTTTTTATAGTCGTGTTTTTTACGGGATTTGTTTTTATAACCGATAAGTATTTTGAGATTTCAAAAAATATTGATCTGTTCAGCAAGGTATATAAGGAAGTTACGTTCAATTATGTTGAGGATATTGACCCTGCACAGTTTATGCGTGCCGGTATAAAAGGTATGCTTGGTTCTTTGGATCCCTACACAATTTTTATTGACGAAAATAAAAAAAGTGATTATGATTTGCTGACAACAGGAAAATACGGGGGCATCGGAATTTCTATCGGGATAAGAGGAGAGAAGATTACTATTACTGATGTCTTCGACGGATATTCTTCACAAAGACAAGGTTTGCGCGTGGGAGATGTTTTAATAGAAGCCGGAGGTACTAAAATCACTCCCAAAAATATTAATTTTATTTCTTCGCTTGTAAAAGGTAAACCCGGTACAACGGTTAATATTAAAATACACCGAAACGGAGAAAAGGACACTTTAAGTTTTAATCTTGTTAGAGAAGAGGTAATTGTTAAAAGTTTATTGTATGCCGGTTTCTATCCTAAAAAGTCGAATAACGTTTATCTTAAATTAAGCAACTTCAGCCGTTCCGCTTCCGATGAAGTTAGAAGAGCTTTAAAAGATCTACAGAAAGAAAAACCCATAAAATCCATCGTACTTGATTTAAGAGGAAACCCCGGGGGGCTGCTGGATGTGGCTGTGAATTTAAGCGATGACTTGCTTCCGAAGGGTAATTTAATAGTTTCAACTCTGGGCAGAGAAAAAACAAATGAAAAAAAATATTATTCACTGCACGATCCATTAATTGAAAATGCAGAAATTGTTGTGTTGATAAATGGAGGAAGTGCATCAGCTTCGGAGATTGTTTCGGGCGCTCTGCAAGATCACGACCAAGCTGTAATAGTCGGGACCAAATCTTTCGGTAAAGGATTGGTTCAAACGATAACACCCTTAAATTATAATACATCTATTAAGATTACTACCGCAAAATATTTTACCCCAAGCGGAAGGAGCATACAGAGAATTGATTATACAAAAAACAATAAAGTAATTTCCAAACCGGATTCAATTTTTAAAACTTCTTTTAAAACAGACAACCAAAGGACAGTATTTAGTGGGGGAGGAATAAATCCTGATACAACCGTAAAGAGAAATAAATTATTGGAAGTTACAGAAGCTCTTCTTTCCAGGGGTACTTTTTTTACTTTCGCAGATAGTTATTATTATGCTCATCAGGATATTAAGTTTAATAAATTAAATGATAAAATTTTACTCAATGATTTTAAAAAATATTTAGCTTCCAACAATTTTCATTATGAATCCAAAAGCGAAAAAGAGTTAATCCAGCTTATTGCAAGTCTTAAAGACAAAACCGTGTATAAAAATGTTATCGGTAAGTTGAATAAAATTAGAAACGAAATGGAAGAGCTGCATAAAAAAGAAATCGATTACGATAAAAAGAGTATTTTGAATCAACTTAAAAGTGAACTTGCTTCACGTTACAAAGGAGCAAACGGAAGGATAGAAGAATTACTTAAAAACGATAATCAATTTCAGTTTGCCGTTAAGCTTACAAAAAATAAAAAATTGTACAAAAAACTTTTGCAAGCAAAGTAATTTATAATTTGTCATTCTAAATCTACCTATCGGTAGGGTCTGTTGCAGAACTATCGCCAGTGTCATTTCCTCCAACGGAGTCCCTTCGGGAGACCAAAGGGAGAAATCTTTTCTCAACAAAAGTGAAAGATTTCTCAGTCGAGGACTCCTTCGAAATGACAATTTATTAGTTGTGCAACACTCTCGGTAGACAGGTTCATTTAGGAATCTCTCTCTAAATTTTTAATATGGACAAAACCACAAAATCAAAATTAAAAGAAATTGTAGGAAACAATAATTTCTTTGATTCCAACGAAGACAAATTAAGCTATTCTTTTGATGCTACACCAATCTATCAGCAATTACCCGAAGCTATAATCTTTCCCGGAAATGACGGAGAAATTTCTCAAATTGTTAAACTTGCAAACACTGAAAAATTTAACATTGTTCCGCGTGGCGCCGGTACGGGGCTTAGCGGCGGTTCTATCCCGGTAGAAAACAGCATTGCTCTTGTTATGACCAAATGGGATAAAATTTTAGAAGTTGATTCTGCAAATTTTACAGCGACAGTTCAGCCGGGTGTTATTACAGGCCGGCTCCAAAATGAAGTAGAAAAATCAGGACTGTTTTATCCACCTGATCCGGGTAGCTCAAGTGTTTGTACAATTGGTGGAAACGTTGCAAATAATGCAGGCGGTTTGAGAGGCTTAAAATACGGTGTTACAAAAAATTATGTAATGGGTGTTGAAATGGTTCTGCCAAACGGTGACCTGCTAAAAACCGGGGGCAAAAACGTAAAGGATGTAGCAGGTTATAACTTAAGAGATTTTATAGTCGGCAGTGAAGGTACTCTCGGAATCATAACTAAAGTAATACTTAAGCTTATACCGAAGCCAAAATGTTCTTCGACAATAATAGCTTTTTTTGATAAAATGATAGACTGTTCAAATGCTATTTCAGGCATAATTAATTCTTTTATTACCCCTGCAATGCTGGAGTTTTTGGACAGCACTACTCTTAATTGCGTTGAGGATTATGCAAAACTTGGTCTGCCAAAAAATTCCGAAGCTGTTTTATTGCTTGAATTAGACGGGAGGGAAGAAGAAGTAAGAGAAGACTCTGAGATTATAAAAAAAATATTTTCGGATAATAGAGCATCAATTATTAAAACAGCTAATACTATTTTAGAATCATCTAATTTAAAAGCCGCAAGAAGAAGTGCTTTTAGTGCACTTGCAAGGGTTAAACCAACAACGATATTAGAAGATGCAACCGTACCGAGAGCGGAATTCCCGGTGCTCATTGAAAAAGTAAAACAAGCTGCCAAAGAAAGCAATTTAATCTTCGCTAACTTCGGGCACGCAGGTGACGGCAATCTTCATCCGACTTGCCTTACAGATGAAAGAGATGCTACCGAAATAGACAGAGCACACAAAGCTTTTGAATTTATTTTTAACGAAGCAATAAAATTGGGAGGCACCATTACAGGTGAGCACGGAACGGGTCTTGCT
>DRJC01000387.1 GCA_011052365.1 Ignavibacteria bacterium | reverse complement strand
GATAGAGGTTATATAATAGGAGGTTTGTATTATCTTAATAAAAATGAAACAACAGTGCACATGGAAAAAATTGTTGTCTCTTCAAGATACAGACGTAAAGGCGTAAGTGAAGGACTAATGAACGAACTCTTCAACAGGTTAAAAAGCGAAGGTTACAAATCAGTTACTACAGGATTTTTTCACCCGGAATATTTCTACAGGTTTGGTTTTAAAATTGAAAGAAAATATTCAGGGTTGGTTAAAGAGTTTTGATGTTTGTTAGCTATTAGCTGTCGGCGATCAGCAATAAATTTATCTTCAAAGATAATATCTTTTTTTTTATAAATTTTTCAATGTACTGAAAGCCAGCAATTCGGAGGCAAAATTTTGAAATGTAGAGCGAATCTCCTGATTCGCTTAAATTTGAACAATATCAACCCGAAAAATATTTTTATCCTGTTTACTAAGTTGCTGTTTTTACAATTCTTAAATTTGACCCCGAATCGCTGCTGAAAGTTCTAATGGGTTAAAGACCTTTTGTTTCCGGATTTTTCATTTACTCCAGCCTGGAAAGACTGTGTGAAAAATAACAAAAAACTGCTGAAGCAGTTCAGGGAAATTTGTTTTTACGTCATAATCCCACAGATAAATCTGTGGGTTAGTCTAATCTATGAATTTTAACACGGACTCTGAATATTGGGGTTTACAAAAAAAACACAACCACCTGTTCCGAATTTTAGCCCATAATAGATTAACCATTTATTACTGAAATAAAAATAAAACAACTACGCGGTTTGTTCCGATTATTTCTTTATTTTTCCCTTGCATATTAGAAGTCTATCTTCTATTTTACATATATGGTTAAAAGAATTCTTCAAGATAAAGTCGAAAATTCCCTTAAAAAATTCCCGATTGTAGGAATTTTAGGTTCTCGACAAGTGGGCAAAACAACTCTTGCCAAAGAAATCAGCAGCAGCTATTCTAATACAGTTTATCTTGATCTGGAATTTCCGCCGGATTATAATAAATTAGAAGAACCGGTGATCTTTTTGGAAACTCACAAAGATGATCTTGTAATTATTGACGAAATTCAAAGAAGACCGGAATTATTTCCGCTTTTGAGGTCATTGATAGATAGAGAAAGAAAACCGGGACGATTTTTGATACTTGGCTCTGCATCACCGTATTTAATCAAGCATTCTTCCGAATCTTTAGCCGGAAGGATTGTTTACCACGAAATGAATCCGTTTAATACATTTGAAGTGAGTGATTTTCAAAAAACAATTAATAAACTTTGGCTGCAAGGCGGGTATCCGCTTAGTTTTCTAAATGATGAAGATACAAGTTTCAAGTGGAGACAAGCTTTCATTACCACATTTCTTGAAAGGGATGTTCCTCAATTCGGGATAAAGATTGCCGCGAGACAATTACGAAATTTTTGGACAATGCTGGCACACAGTCACGGGCAAGTTTGGAACGCCAGTCAAATTGCAGGTAGTCTCGGCGTAAGTTATCATACAATTAATTATTATTTGAATTTACTCAGCGATCTTTTTTTAGTAAGAGTTTTACAGCCATACAAAACAAATATCAAAAAACGAATAATAAAGTCACCGAAAATTTACCTGCGTGATTCAGGCATTCTTCATTCATTGCTGAATATTTATGATAACGACAATCTTCACGGACATCCGATTCTCGGACATTCATTCGAGGGTTTTGTAATTGAACAAATTTCTCAATTGCTGCCGGATGAGAAAACAATCAATTATTACAGAACCGGTAACGGCAACGAAGTCGATTTGGTAATTACTTCTGCAAATATTCCGGAAAAGATGATAGAAATAAAATATTCTCTTACTCCCCGTGTATCAAAAGGATTTTTTTATGCGATGAAAGATTTGGGGCTGAAGCACGGATATGTGATTTATCCCGGCAATGAAGAATACAGACTGGCAGAAAACGTAACGGTAATGCCTCTTGAAAAATATATTGTTGAATTATCTAACGTTTTATAATAATGCCCCGTCAAAGTGTAATACTCCATAATTTAAGTTAAATATGATGGTTGAAAGATATAATTTATTCATCATAATTATTTAGTCTTTAAAATATATTTTTCATACTTTGTGTTTTGTCTGAAAACTTACAAGTCTTTTAGAAAAAAAATTACGAATATCTTTAACTGATTTATAAAAAATAATATAGGTGATCCAATTGAAAAAATTTTCCTCTTTCGCATTGACTGTACTTTTTATTTTAATTTCTTTAACAGGTTATATACCAAATACTAATGCTCAAACATTAAGTAATAAAAAAATTACCGGGTATAAAAAAGTAGCAAAACAATTTGTACGTAGAGCATTAGAAGATAGAAAAGGCTACCATCTCTTAAAAGAACTTACTGATATCGGGTCGCGATTAAGCGGTTCTGAGAATTCAATAAAAGCAATTTACTGGGCTAAACAAAAAATGGAATCTTTGGGATTTGATAAAGTTTGGCTGCAACCCGTAATGGTACCTCACTGGGAAAGAGGAAATATTGAAGAAGCTAAAATTGTCTTATCAAAAAAATATAATGGTAGAAAATTAGCTGTCAGAGCTTTAGGGGGAAGTATAGCTACCGGTAAAAACGGCATTCAGGGTAAAATATTATCGGTAAAAAGTTTTGACGAACTAAGAGCAAAAAAAGACCAGGCAAAAGGAAAAATAGTTTTTTTCGATCGTCCTTTGGACCAGGGGCTATACTCCGGTGGATACGGAGGTGTTTGGAGTTACAGGGTATTCGGACCGGATAGCGCTGCAAAATATGGTGCAGTAGGTTTACTCCTACGCTCGATTACTACTAAGTTTGATAATGTCCCGCATACAGGTGTTACTATTTACAGTGGAAAAGTAAAAAAGATACCTGCCGTTGCTGTGGGTTATTTGGACTCCGATTTTTTAAGAATGGCGCTAAAAAAAGATCCGAATCTTGAAGTTAATTTTAAATTAAACAGCAAATGGTTCCCCGATGCAAAATCTTTTAATGTTATCGGTGAAATAAAGGGCAGTGAGTTTCCGAATCAAATAATTACTGTCGGCGGACACTTTGATAGTTGGGACTTAGGTGTGGGAGCAAACGATGACGGAACAGGTTCCATACAATCTATGGAAGTATTGGACTTATTTAAAAGATTAAACATAAAACCTAAAAGGACAATTAGAGCTGTTCTTTTTATAAATGAAGAAAACGGATTAAGGGGTGCAAAAGTATACGGAGCTTATGCCGATTCTTCTCCTCAAAAAACTATTGCTGCAATTGAATCAGATGCCGGTAGTGGTACGCCGAGAACATTTGATATTGATTCTGATTCTTTAACTATTGCCAAAATAAAAACATGGTTACCAGTATTAAACGAAACGGGTATTTTGCAAATAAAAAAAGGTAGCCACGGTGCTGATGTCGGTCAGATAAAATCAGCTAAGGCTAGAATCGGTTACGCACCGGACGGACAAAGGTATTTTGATTATCACCATTCCGATAATGACCAATTCAGTATTATCCATCCGAGAGAATTTGAACTTGGTTCAGCAGCTATTGCAACACTGGTTTATATGATAGACAGAGAAGGATTGTAAAAGCTAATAGATTTCAGCGTTCAGCAATTTAAAGATGACATTTTTTGAAAAGATGTCATCTTTTTATTTTAAATGATCTAAAATAGATTCTACGGTACTTTTTAATGTAGAAGCTAATCCGTTAAAGTATAAACTAATGAAGTAAAAATTTATACATTATTATATTATTCTTCCAACATTTCTTTAATGCTGTTTATCTCATTCAGTGCTATTTCAAGGCTTTCAGATATTTCGTTCGCTAACACATCCGGAGCAGGAAGGTTTTCCATATCTTCCAAACTT
>DRJC01000386.1 GCA_011052365.1 Ignavibacteria bacterium | reverse complement strand
GGCAGACCTGCTGTTATAATTACCAAATCAGAATTTGCAGTGTCCGAGTAACTGTTAGTGCCTTTTACTTTTGTGTCGAATAATTCCACAGGACTGCTTTCCCAAATATCCAATGCTTTGCCCTGGGAGTAACCTTCAATAATATCAATTAATATTATTTCTTCAGCAAGATGTTTTTCAGCTAATCTTTGTGCAGTAGTTGCACCAACATTTCCTGCACCTACAACAGTAATTTTCTTCATATTATTTCGATATTTGATATTTAAAAGATGTAAACCACAATTAACTATTGCAAAATACAATAAATTTTGAATTAGTTTAATTCATATTTAAGTTTAAACGATAACTTAAAAATATTTTATTAAAAAAATCATATAAAAGGAGCGGATAAAATGGCTAGAAAAAAAATTGCTCTTATCGGCGGCGGACAAATCGGGGGAGTTTTAGCCCAACTTGCAGCTTCTAAACAGCTTGGCGATATTGTAATGTTTGACATCGTTGAAGACCTCCCGCAAGGAAAAACTCTTGATATTGCAGAAGCATCACGCATAAGCGGTTTTGATGCAAAAGTGACAGGTACTAATGATTATAAAGACATAACCGGAGCGGATATTGTTATTATTACAGCCGGCTTACCGAGAAAACCCGGAATGAGCAGAGACGACCTGCTTACAACTAATGCTAAAATTATGAAAAGTGTTACAGAAGGAGTAAGGGATAATGCACCAAATGCGATCGTAATTATTATATCCAACCCATTAGATGCAATGGTAACGTTATTCCAAAAAATTTCCGGTTTCCCTGCTAATCGAGTAATGGGTCAAGCAGGTATGTTGGACTCTTCACGTTTTTCATCCTTCATCGCTTGGGAACTTGATGTATCTGTAAAAGACGTAAACGCAATGGTTCTTGGCGGACACGGCGACACAATGGTACCATTAGTTCGCTATGCTAATGTTAACGGTGTACCCGTTTTAGAAATGCTGGAACGGAAATACAATGACAAAGCAAAAGCTAAGGAAGTAATGGATGCAATGGTTGAAAGGACTAAAAAAGCCGGCGGCGAAGTCGTTAAATTATTAAAAACCGGTTCTGCATTTTTCTCCCCGGCAGCTTCTACTATAGCTATGGCGCAGTCAATAATTTATGATGAAAAAAGAATCATTCCTACTTGCTGCTATTTGAACGGTGAATTCGGAGTAAACGGTTACTATTTGGGTGTACCGGCTGTACTCGGAGAGAACGGAGTTGAAAGAGTAATAGAACTATCTCTTGATGAAAACGAGAAAGCAGCATTCGATGTTTCTATATCGGCGGTTAAAAATCTTATAGAAAATATGGGAAAATTAGGTTTTTAATTTGATGAAATTCAACTAATAAAAAAACCCAATCCTAAAACTGAAGGATTGGGTTTTTAATTTTAAATATGTTGTACCGGTTAGTTACTTAAAGATTCATAAACATTAATATATTTACGATTATTTCTTTTTACTTCAAATTTTACATATCCGTCAGCAACAGCAAATAAAGTATCATCGCCGCCTTTCATAACATTAGTACCCGGATGGAATTTTGTTCCTCTTTGCCTGACTAAAATATTACCTGCAATAACTCTTTCACCACCGAATTTTTTAACGCCAAGTCTTTGTGCGTTACTGTCTCTTCCGTTTCTGGATGAGCCTTGACCTTTTTTATGAGCCATTATTAGTCTCCTTAGTTTCTTCCTTTGCTTTAGCTTTTATAGTTTTTTCTGCTGTTTCCGTTTCTTTAACAGCTTCAGTAACTTTAGCAGTCTTTACTTCTTTTGTCTCTTTTACAGCTTTAGTTTCTTTGGTTAAAGCAATTTTTGTAACTTCAATTCTTGTTAATTGCTGTCTGTGCCCGTTAGATTTTTGATATCCGGTTCTTCTTTTTTTCTTAAAGACAATAACTTTGTCATCCTTTAGATGTTCTAAAACCTTTGCTGAAACTTTAGCACCTTTAACGAACGGCGAACCAAAATTAATTTTTTTATCGTTATCAACCATAAGTACATCATTAAATGTAATTTTGGCATCAATTTTTTCATCCAATTTGGGAACGTAATATTTTGTTTTTTCAGTTACCCTAAATTGTTGTCCGGCTATATCAACAACAGCGTACATTTTTACCTCTTTTTTCTAAATACAGTCTGTTAAATTAAACATTTCTCTTTTACAAGTCAATCTATATTCGCCCACATATCCTCCGGTTATTTCCTCAAAGTAAAAGAAAATTCTGATCCTTCACCAACCCTGCTATTGACAATTATTTTAGAATTATGAGCTTCAACAATATGCTTTACAATTGCTAATCCTAAACCGGTACCGCTAACTAAACGTGAACGTGCTAATTCCGTTCTGTAAAATCTCTCAAAAATTCTATTTAAGTCAATCGAAGATATACCAATGCCTGTATCTTTTATAGTAATATTAACACCATTATCAAATTCTTCAACAATTAGTTCAATTTGTCCAACATCGGTATATTTAATTGCATTCTGAATTAGATTACTAAAAACGACATTTAGTCTTTCTTTATCTCCATAAACTTTTAAATCTTCTCTACAAGGGTTATAAACTATATCAATTTTTCTCTTTACCGTAGTATCTTTAAAATGATTTATTATTGATAAAATATATTCATTCAGATTAAAATACCTGAAGCTCATTTTCATTTCACCAGATTCAATCATTGATATATCTATCAAATCATTCAAAAGATTCCCGAGATATATTGTTGAATTTTTTGCTTTGTTAAGAAAATTTAGATTAACTTTTTCATCATTTATTGCACCGTCCAATAATGTTTCAATATATCCCTGAACTTTGAAAATAGGTGTGCGGAGTTCGTGAGAAACATTTGCTAAAAACTGTGTTCTCATCTTCTCTAATTTTTTAAGATAATTTATATCATCTTGCATTTTTACATACATTGCATAAATTTCATCTTCCAGTATTTTGAGATTTCGATTTAGTTTTATTGAATCTTTAGATTTAATTTTATTCAGTCTTATTGAAGAAATAATTGATTGGATTTCGTCTAATTCATTTCTCCTCATCTTTCCAAAAAAATAAAACAGACCCGTTAAATAGATAATTATTAAAAATGAATATAATTCTATAGAGATGCCGGATGGAAAAAGTAGATACATTAATGTAGATACTAAAAGTGTCCATAAAATTATATACAAATAATATTTTTTTAAAGATTTGAGGGCGGTAATTATTTTATTCACTAACTGAAAATTTATAACCAACTCCTTTTAATGTTATTATCATATTTGAATGTAGCTTTAATTTCTCCCTAACTTTCCTAACGTGAACATCTACTGTCCTTTCAGTTACATAAACATCAGCACCCCATATTTCTTTTAGAAGAACATCGCGGTTATATACTTTATCGGGGTGTGTAACAAAAAAATATAAAAGGGAAAATTCTTTACGCGGTAATGAAAGTAATTGACCGTTCAGTTTAACAGTGTGTTTGTCCTTGTCAATAATAATGGGTCCTGCTTTAATTTCCTTTGAAGAAGTAGCTTGTAATTCAGTAGTTGAAGGTTTACGGATATTGGATTTGACCCTGGCAATTAATTTTTGAGGAGATATCGGCTTTTGGATAAAATCATGTGCTCCTAAATTAAGTCCTTTTATCTCATCAGCTTCAGCCGATTTTGCGGTTAAAAATATTACGGGTAATTCTTTATAAAAATCATTCTGTCGAATTTTTTTTATTACATCAAACCCGTCCATTTTGGGCATCATAATATCAAGTAAAATTAGGTCTATACTGTTATCTAATTTACTTAATGCCTCTACCCCATTACGTGCAAAGATTACATTGAATCCTTCTTTTTCTAAATTGTATTGCAAAAATTCAATGATATCAGCATCATCATCAACAAGTAATATTTTTTCTTTCATTATAATGTAACTTCTTTTTGAATGGAGGAAGATTTGTACATCGCTTCTACTATCTTTATTCTTTCTATGGCTTCTTCACCACTTGAAACAACAGGGTTGTTACCCCTAATAGCACCGATAAAACTTTTCAATTCGTTAAGATATGATTTTTGAAACAATACTGCCGGACTCTCAGTCTGAGAGGAACCGATTTCAATATATTGGTCTTCATATTTTTTATAAATTCTGAAGGGGTTTAGTGTGGCATATCCTTTTGTCCCATAAACCGTAAAATAATGCGAATCTTTTTCCATCGGTAATGACCAACTTGTCTCTAAACTAATTAACCGGGAATTATTGCATCTTAAAAAACTAATAGATGAATCTTCAATATTTTTTGTGTTCTGATAAAAGTTTTGTGTTGTAATAGTTTCTACTTTTGGGTAATCTAAAAGCCAAAGTGACAAATCTAAAAGTACAATCCCCAAATCTATAATCACTCCGCCACCGGCTTCTCCCTTTTGCATAAACCAAGCCTGGTCACTACTCTGTCTTCTTATCCAGCCTCCTTTTATGTAAAATATTTTTCCTATCTCATCCGAACTTATTACACTTTTTAAGAGCATGGCATCAGGTCTATGGCGTAGATTCATTCCTACAATCACGAGTTTGTTTGCCTTTTTTGCTGCTTCAATAACCGGCTCACCTTCTTCGTATGAACGGACAAAGGGTTTTTCAACTAAAATATGTTTTCCATAATTCAGTGATTTTATTGCTACTTCAGAGTGTGAACTTGTGGGTGTCGCTATAATTACAGCATCTACGTCACTGTTTTCTAATAGATCTTCATAATTTGAATATCTGTTGGAAACTTTAAATTTGTCGGCAATAACCGTGAGCCTTCTTTTATCAATTTCTGAAACTGCTGTCACTTCGGCATTAGATAATTTTGCAATATTGGGTAAGTGAACAAGCTGTGCAATCCCTCCCAAACCGATAACGCCAACTTTAGTTTTTTCCATCACATTACAACCTCGGAAGCAACATCTTGCTTTGAAAAGAAAACTTTAACTTTTTCTGCGATACCGTTCGGATCAATACCTAATTTTTCGTGCAACTGTATCTGCGTTCCATGGTTAATAAATTTGTCGGGTAAACCGATTCTTAAAATTTCAACATTATAATTTTTTGATGAACAATATTCCAAAACGGCACTTCCAAAACCGCCGACTAATGAATTCTCTTCGAGTGTAACAATTTTTGAATGTCTTTTAACAACATCGTCTATGTAAATTTCATCCAACGGTTTTATGAAACGCATATTTGTAACTTCGCAATTAATATCTTCTTCTTTAAGTTTTTGTGCAGCTATAGTTGAATAATTTACCATAAGCCCTACAGCAAGTAACGCAACATCTTCGCCTTCAATAAGTTTTTCACTTTTACCTATTTCAATTTCATCAAAATGTTCTTTCATCGGTACGCCAAGAGCAGCACCCCTGGGATATCTTAAAGCAACCGGTCCGTTTTCATAATTAATTGCTGTGTAAAGCATATCTCTTAATTCGGATTCATCTTTGGGAGCCATTAGAACCATACCGGGTATTAGCCTTAAATATGAAAGATCAAACGAACCGTGATGTGTAGGTCCGTCTGCTCCAACAAGACCTGCCCTGTCTAAAGCAAACACAACATTTAATTTTTGAAGACTAACATCGTGAATTATTTGATCAAATCCTCTTTGTAGAAATGAAGAATAAATAGCCAATACCGGCTTAATACCCTGAGTTGCAAGTCCGGCTGCAAAAGTAACTGCGTGTTCTTCCGCAATTCCAACATCACAATAATTATTCGGACATTCTTTTTTAACCAAATTTAATCCTGTACCCTCAGGCATTGCAGCAGTAATAGCCATAACCTCAGGTTTCTCTTTTATAATTTGTACAAGAGCTTTACCGAACACTGAAGTATAGGATGGAGGACCTGGTTTCTTTTTATAAGCAACGCCGGTTAATTTATCGAATGGCGATGAAGCGTGTAGTTTTTGTTCATCACCTTCAGCAGGCATATAACCCTTTCCTTTCTCTGTCATAGCGTGAACAAGAATTGGTCCTTTTAAATCTTTTACTTGTTCAAAAATCCTTACAAGTTTACCTACATTATTTCCGTTAACGGGACCAAAATATCTAAATCCCAAAGCTTCAAACAACATTCCCGGAGTAATTACAGCTTTTATTCCATCACCAACTTTCCCTACTATTTTTCTTAACCTGTCACCGAATTCATCCAGTTTCCCGGTCAAATCCCAAACCTGCCCTTTCAATTTATTATAATCAGGGTGGGCAATCATTTCAGTAAAATAGTTGGCAATCTGCCACCTGTTAGGCGCAATTGACATTCGATTATCATTAAAAACTACAATAAGATCTGAATGCATAAGTCCGGAATTGTTTAACGCCTCATAAGCCATACCGCCTGTCATAGCTCCGTCACCTGTAATGGAAATAACTTTTCGATTTTCTTTTTTCATATCGCGTGCAACAGCCATGCCCAAAGCTGCAGAAATAGATGTGGAAGCATGCCCTGCACCGAACGCATCATATTCACTTTCACTTCTTTTTAAAAAACCACTGATACCGTTTAATAATCTGATTGACTTCAACGCTTCTTTTCTGCCTGTCAATATTTTGTGCGGGTAAGCTTGGTGCCCTGTATCCCATACAACCAAATCATGGGGCGTATTAAAAACTTTATGAACAGCAACAGCAATTTCTACAGCACCGAGTCCGCCGCCAAAATGTCCGCCGATTTGAGAAATTGTATCAACCATATATTGTCTAATATCAGAACATAAAGTATTAAGTTCTGCAATACTCAAGTTTTTCAGATCAGATGGGTGATCTACTTTTGACAATATTTTAAATTTATTTTCATCTATCATAAATTTGTCTCTCCGTCATCTTCAAATTCATCAGATTGTTTTTTTTCATTTTCTATAATTTCGTCAAACTTTTCTTTTAGTTCTGTGATTTTAAGTTCTGCTCCATTTAAAGATAACATACATTCTTTAGAAAGTGAAACACCTTCTTCAAATAACTTTACAGCTTCATTCAGGCTAACTTCTTCATTTTCCAAAATATCTGATATTTCTTCCAATCTTTTCAGTCTATCTTCAAAATTATCGTCATTCTTTTTTTTCTTCATAATACAAAAATTTTATTATGTTAATCAAGTTTTATTTCATTATCATAAAATTTTAAGACAGCAGGTTCTTTTGAATTAAAATTTTTTGCTCTCGTTATAAATTTAGAATCTTGTTTGACTAAAACAAACCCTCTTTTTAATGACTTTTCCAAATCATAACTTTCAATAGATTTTATTAATAGAGATAAATTGTTCTTAGTATAAGCAAATTTTTTATCAATATTGCTAAACAACTTGTATACTAAGTTATCAACTTTTTGATAATTTTGCTTTACTAAATTTTCAGGTAATTTGAATCCGTATGAATTTATTACCCTTCCAATTTTAATATGCGAGTTTGATATTTTATCTTTTACATTCTGTTCCGCACTTTCAACAAAATCCTCTATGTAGGAAACTATTTCATTTTGATTTGGCGTTGCCAATTCCATAGCGGCAGTAGGAGTAGGCGCTCTTAAGTCAGCCACAAAATCAGTAATGGTAAAATCTATTTCGTGACCCACGCCTGCAATAACAGGTATTTTTGAATTGAAAATTTCTCTTGCTACAATCTCTTCGTTAAACGCCCAAAGATCTTCAATAGAACCTCCGCCTCTTCCAACTATAATTACATCAACGTCATTTTTTTTATTTAACATTTTGATGCTATTTACAATAGATTCTGCTGCACCGCTACCCTGAACTTTTGAAGGTGCAATAACAAGTTCAACAAGCGGATATCTTCTGTCGGCAACACTTATCATATCTTGAAATGCTGCTCCGCCAATAGCAGTAACCACACCTATTTTTTTTGGAAATACGGGAATTGTTTTTTTATATTCTGCATCAAAAAGTCCTTCATCGGAAAGTTTTTTCTTTAATCTTTCAAAGGCTGCCTGCAATTCACCAACGCCGGCAGGTTTCATAGAACGAACATCTATTTG
>DRJC01000385.1 GCA_011052365.1 Ignavibacteria bacterium | reverse complement strand
GATTTTTCAAGTTACTACTATATTTATAATACTGAAATAATTAGGACATATCAAAAGTAAGAATTTTTTTTGAGTTTTATTAGTCAATAGCTAATTTTACGTAAAATAATAAAAATAAGTAGATATTTCTTTTAGGGAGTGTTTTATAACTAATAAATTATTATTTCTTCCTTCCGAAGGAATGCCTTGGGCAGAAGGAACGGCTATGCCGGAAGAAATCTTTGACAATGATATTAATTATTTTTCTCTTCACTGTAAATTTTAAATAAATGTTCGTATTATATATAAAGGTTCTATAAAATTAGTGTATAAGGAGTGTCCTATTTCTACATTTGAAAAGTGATTATTTGAAATGTAATACCATGATGGAAAAAATTTAATTTTTATCCTTCCCCTGGTTCTCGTTCTGCGATTTATAAGAGGCAACAATTTAGATTCTCAGATAGTATCAAATAATAAAGTAAAACAAGAAGAAATTAAAAATTAGCTTACGGAATGCTTGAGCAAGATTTAAACGACCCCCGCAAATTTGTGAAAAAGCAATATGGCTTATGCCGATTTATCACAAGACACAATAAAAATTTTAAGATACTTCGTAACCAAGTGGCTTGATGCTACCGGAGATGATTTTGTTATTAACAGTAATAAAGTTGCTTGGTATGTGTTTGATCAAATAAGTTCAATTAAAAAAAAGGATAATAAAGATGAAAACTTTAAAAAACCTTTCAATTATATCGTTTATAGGAATGCTGGTTTTATTGTTAACAGCTTGTTCCAAACCGGAAACTCAGGTTACAAAAACTGCAACTGTTAAGGTAAAGAATACGTCAAAGGTTGATGTGCCTGAAGACATAAGTACTCTTATGCGTGCTATGGGAATTCAGCAGTTTCAAGAAAAGGTAGTTGCACCGGATTTTAAATTGACAAATTTAAAAGATAAGGAAGTAAGCCTAAAAGATTTCAGAGGTAAATTCGTATTACTTAATTTTATGGCTACCTGGTGCCATTGGTGTCGTAAAGAGATGCCCCATTTACAAAAACTACACGATAAATTTAAAGATAAAGACTTTATTATTATGGCTGTTTACAGCGACCGTGAAGGAGCGAAAGCAGTAAAACCATTCATAAAAAAATCGGGATACACTTTTACAGAAAATTCCGGTACATATAATTCAGGGCTATTGGATCCAACGGGCAGAGTAACAAATATGTATAGGGTAACGGGTACACCAACCACATATTTAATTAACAAGAATGGAGATGCAATTGGAGTAGCGCAGGGCTATAGAGATTGGTCAAAAAAAGAGTCATTTACCTTAATTGAAAAACTTATTAATTCAAACTAAAGCTATTAGGTAAAATTTATGGATCAGAACGTTTCATTATTAATTGCATTTACAGCCGGGTTTTTGTCTTTTATTGCTCCTTGTGCTTTGCCTCTTGTTCCTTCGTATCTCTCCTATATTACAGGTCTTACTTTTAAGGATTTGACCAAAGGCGGGGTAAAGATGACTACGGTTAAACATTCTCTTTTATTTATTGCGGGATTTTCAACAGTATTTATTTTGTTGGGAGCTGCTGCAAGTTCTTTAGGGGATGCATTAAGAGAGTATCAAAGTGTTTTACGTTGGATTGGCGGAATTATTATTATATCTTTTGGATTTTATATAATGGGTCTGCTGAATTTTAAATTTTTAAATAAAGATAAAAAATTTGAATTCACAAAAAAACCTTCGAGTTTATTCGGTTCATATTTGGTAGGAAGTAGTTTCGCAATTGGCTGGACGGCTTGTGTTGGTCCTATACTTGGGACTATTTTGTTTTATGCCGGTTCAACCGGAACTGTTACTCAAGGAATTGAATTGTTAGCGGCATATTCGCTTGGTCTTGGTATCCCATTTTTCCTTTCATCATTCGCTGTAAATTCTTTTTTGGCGGCTTCTAAAAGGCTCAAAAAATATATGCATTTGATTGAAATAATTTCGGGTGTGTTTTTAATAATTGTGGGAATATTAATACTCACTAATTACTTTGCAATTTTATCTTCAAGTCTGCAAAAGATTGGAGTAGGCTGGATGAGATAGAACAAACTCTTTAATGGTTCTTAAAATCAAGTAGGGACAAGTCGCGACTTGTCCCTACAATTAAAAGTTTACTTGTGGGAGTGGTAGCAATTTTAGTAAACTGATAAAACCAAAAGCAGCACGATTTATCGTGCCGGAAACAAAAACACCAGATTCCCGAAATCTTTTAATACAGGATACCCTGAAATAAAAGCCCCTCTAAATTTTTGTCTTTGCCATTTTAATGTAAAGAGATTTCGGGAATCTTCACCGATAAAAAAAGTAGCACCACGATTTATCGTGGCAAAAACAAGACACCAGATTCCCGAAATCTTTTAATACAGGATACCCTGAAATAAAAGCCTCTCTAAATTTTTGTCTTTGTCATTTTAATGTCAAGAGATTTCGGGAATCTTCACAATTGTGGCTTTTTTATTCCTTCAAAATATAACCGTCGGCAAGTTGATTATATTCTTCAATTTGATTTCTAATCCAAATAGAATCCATGCCTAATTCCTTAGCCATAATTTCGGCAACAAGAGGAGCCATTTCAATACTTGCTTTTGCGTTTAGGAA
Source organism: Ignavibacteria bacterium (assembly GCA_011052365.1). Classification (GTDB taxonomy): domain Bacteria; phylum Bacteroidota; class Ignavibacteria; order Ignavibacteriales; family Ignavibacteriaceae. The sequence continues at coordinate 7,424 of DRJC01000385.1, read as the reverse complement.
TAACGCCCTTGTTCTACGTGCTAATAAATCTTCAACATTTCTTGCCATCTCGTGTTTAACAGCCCAAACAACTTCACCTTTAATGTAGGGAAGGTCGGGGTGTAGTTTTTCACTTAAGCCGGGATTATTTGCAAGTACGGTTTCTTCCATCCTGATTTTATCCGTTCCGTAGTAGTACAAATGTTCTTCAAAATTTGTGTTTTTATGAAAACCGTGAATCGGTAAATTTTTAGTTACACTTTCCTTTTCCTCAAGACAACCGACTAAGACGGCTTTATCAATTACGTCCTGCGCCATCTTTCTGTAAGTAGTCCACTTTCCTCCGATTATAGTTATCAAACCTGATAACGAAACCGTAATTTTATGTCTCCTTGATATATCTTTGGTCTCTTTATTATTATCAGAATAAGCTAAAGGTCTTAACCCGGCAAATACACTTAATACATCTTTAATTTTTGGATCTTTACATAAGTATAGCGCAGAAGTTTTTAATAGAAAATCTATTTCTTCTTTTTTCGCTCTCGGTTCAAGTGTGGGAGTTTGTACTTGTGTATCCGTTGTTCCGATTATTACTTTGTTGTGCCAGGGTACTGCAAATAAAACTCTACCGTCCGATGTTTTTGGGATCATAATTGCAGAATCACCTTGAAGAAAAGATTTGTCCAATATTATATGAACACCCTGACTTAACATAACCGATTTTTCAATAACATCTTCGTCCATTGCTTTTACTTTATCGGTAAAAACACCCGTAGCATTTATTATTGTTTTCCCCCGTACCGTAAACGTTTCATTATTTTCCGTATTTAATAATTGAACACCGTTTAATATATTTTTTTTATCTTTTAAAAATCCGACTGCTTTTACGTAATTAATAACCATTGCCCCGTTATCAAAAGCAGTTTGAGCAAGGTTTATTGCCAAACGCGAATCATCAAATTGACCGTCGTAATAAATTATACCCCCTGATAAACCCGTATCATCTATGTTGGGAATAGCCGATAAAGTTTCCTCTTTGGATATTTTTTGCGAAGGACCAAAGCCTAATTTACCTGCCATCATATCGTAAACTTTCATTCCGATATTGTAAAACGGACCTTCCCACCATTCGTATATTGGAATAATAAATTGTTGATTTCTTACTAAGTGCGGTGCGTTTTGCATTAGTAAACCACGTTCGTGCAGAGCTTCAAAAACTAATGACACATCTCCCTGTGCTAAATATCTTACGCCGCCGTGTACTAATTTTGTGCTTCTGCTCGATGTTCCTTTTGCAAAATCAGCTTGCTCAATTAGTAATGTTTGAAACCCCCTTGAAGCTGAATCAACCGCGGCACCCAAACCGGTTGCGCCGCCGCCTATTATTATTACGTCCCAAATTTTATCCCGATCAGAATTTAATTTATTTAATATGAATTCTCTGTTCATTTCTTCAACTTATTTTTCGGCTATCTTTTATTATCATGCAGTGACGATATGAACGTAATTATTCCATCCCTGCTTATAATACCTGTTAATTCTCCGTCATCAAAAACAGGAAGTTGATTAACTCCATCCTCGTCCATCTCTTTTAATATGTCTGTAAGGGGTGTGTCGATATCCGCTTTTTTAATTTTAGAAAACGGGATCATCAAGTCAACAACCTTAGTATTTGCCCATTGGTTTTTATGGACGTCTTTGAAAGCGTGAATTGTTAACAGACCGTTTAATACACCTTTTTCTCTTACAATAAAAAATCTTCTTGCACGGCTGAGTATTTCATCATCGGCTAATTCTTGTAGAGTTAAATCGTCGGGTACAATTCCGTAAGATTTTGTCATAGCCTCATAAACAGTATGACCTTCTAATAGCCTGGGGATTTTTTGAGATAGAATTTGAGAAAGAGCAGCGGTTTCTAAAAACCAGCCTATAAAGATTGTCCATATTCCATTACCTATGTCTCCAGACATTATTTGAAAAAAACCCAAAAGAATAAAAGTAAAACCGAAAAATCTACCAACTGATGCGGCAATATTAGTAGACTTTTGAAAGTCTTTTGTGAAGTACCAAACAATAGACCGTAGAATTCTTCCGCCGTCTAAAGGGAAGCCCGGCACAAGATTGAATATAGCAAGGATAAAATTTATTAATGCTAAGTATTTTAATAAAGCATGAATTGGGGGAATATTGGAAAAAACAATTGATAACATTTGGAAAATTACTGCAAGCAGAAAACTTGTAATAGGTCCTGCTATTGCTATCCAAAATTCCTGATGTGGTTTTTTAGGCTCTCTTGTAATTTCTGCTATACCTCCGAATATAAATAATGTAATGCTGCGTACTTTTATCTTGTAGTGCATCGCTACAATTGAATGTCCGAGTTCGTGAATAAGAATGCTGATAAAAAATAGAATTGAAGTTACACCGCTAACAACCCAGTATTCCAAAGCACTCCAGTTTTTATTTGTTTGCGGAAAATAACTTACTGCTAAAGCCCACGTAATTATAATAAAAATTAAAAACCATGTATGGTCCAATGCAACAGGAATACCCAATATTTTGCCTAATACTATTTTGTTTTTTTTCATTTAATACAAACCTTTATTTGTTATTTACCTGCAAGGGGCTTTATTAAGTTTTTAATTTTTTGAATAAAAGGATCTTTAAAAATCATTTTTTTAATTTCAGGGATCATTTCTTCGGTAGCAATCTCACCCTTTTTTATAATATCTTGAACAGAGTTGAAATCAGCCCAAGTAAGATTTTTCACTTGCGGACGGATAATTAAATCTGCTTCTTTTAATCTTTCAAGTGATAAATGGTAAGAAGTTATATCTTCCGTTCTATAAAGTATTTCAAAAATATTTTTAGGTGTTCCGGTAATTTTAAGCTGACGTGTTACATCTACTGCCAACACTTTATCTGCTCCAATTTCTTTAACTTTACTTACCGGCACACTTTCCGAAATACTTCCGTCAACAAGTAAATAATTATCAAATTTAACAGGTGGAAAAATACCGGGTATAGCCGAACTGGCTCTCAAAACATCACGTAAACTTCCCTTTGTAAGATTTATTTCCTCCCCGGAAATTAAGTCTGTTGTAATTGCCGAAAAATTAATTTTCAGATTTTGAATTTGGGCATCGGGAATAAAATTAAAAGTTCTATTAGTAAAATCTTCATCAAAATACGAAGTGCTTTCCAATGATTTTATTGCTATAAGCCTGCTGCCTATATAATCAAAAAACTTTTCGAAGTAATTTTTATCCGGTTCAATATTATTATTGTTTAAAGCATAGAGACTAAATTTTTCAAATTCAGGATTGTTAATGGCTTGTAAAATAAAATCTTCAACCTGTTTAGCATTTCCAAAATAAGCATAAAGCCCCCCTACAATGGCACCCATACTACAACCTGTTATGGAATTTATTTTAATCTTTTCCGTATCAAGAACTTTAAGAACACCTATATGTGCTAATCCTCTTGCACCTCCTCCGCCCAAAGCTAAACCAAATTTCGACATTATTTCGCCTAAATATTTTAAATAATAATTAAAACAATATAAATATTGTACTTAGAATGCTGACAATAATAAGTATAGAAAATCCAAGAATAATATTCTTTCTAATAATGATATCACCAAATATTAAAGAATAAATCATTTTTATTAAATTATTACTTGCAGTGGCAATTATAGTAGCACTTACTATAGTTGTAACAGTTAAATTATTAAGTCCGCTTTGAAATAAATTTAATATATAGGGGTCGATATCTGTTATACCCACAACTATCGAAAGAATGTTAACACCTTCTTTTCCGTAAATGGAAACAACCGCATTTGTAAGTAAGGCAAAAAACATAAAAAGTAAACCGAATATAATTGCAGTTTTAAACTCTAAAGGATTTTGATTATGATTTACGTTGTATTTATGGTGAACTTGCGGATTATCTTTTATATAAAATAAAATTGCTATCCCGCTGCTGAAAATTATAAAAATCAAAAAATATGGAAGTAGATTTATAGCAATTTCTTTGTTAAAAAACCAAGCAAGAATTAGAATACGAATATACATCATACCGGTGGCGGCTATTATGCCGGATGAAATTTTTGCAGCATCGTTTTCTTCCCGGCTCTTTTTAGCAAGAATAATAGTAGTAGCTGTGCTGCTGTACATTCCACCTAAAATGGCTGTAAGTATAGTACCTGAATTAGGGAAGATAAACTTTTTAAGTAAATAGCTAAAATATGATATGCCCGAAACAGCAACAATAGCAAGCCATATTTGATACGGAGAAATATTTATTTGTTGTGAAATATTTTGATTGGGCAGCAACGGTAGAATTATTCCTGCAATAATTATAAATTTTGCAAGAGTTGTAAATTCGTCTCTGTCAAATTTTTTGGAAAAATTGAATAAATTTTCCTTCATTTCAACTATAATTAAAATACTAACTACAATTAACAAAGCCATCCATGGCGGTTCTAAATAGACTAATGGTGTTAAATTGTAAGTTATTAAAGTAATTATTATTGAAGTTAGTCCGAATTGTTTCTGTATTCTTATTTTATTAAAATAATAAATACCGAGAAGTACCGACAGAATAATTTCACCGGTTATAAATGGTAAAAATGAAACGGGTGAAATAATATATAATATAAATCCCCAAATACCGATGAGTGTTAGCGTACGGTCAGTACCGTGGAGAGATTCAATTTTTTCATCAATATGATGTTTCCTTTGTTCAAGACCGATTAACAAAGAAAACAAAACAACCAATAAAAAATTGATTAAGTCTTGCGGTATGTGCGATATTATTTCCATATTTATCTAAAAGATTTATATCCGCCTATAACTCCATTTTTAGAAAGTACAATTTGCCAAAGTTGATTTTTGTTTCTTGCTCTAAATGCACCGGCACTTGAAAGTAAAAAATACTTCCACATCCTGTAAAATCTTTCGCTGTAATCTGATTTAATTATATTCCAGTTATTCTTAAAATTATTATACCATGCCATTAATGTTTTATCATAATCGGCACCGAAATTATGCCAGTCTTCCATTACAAATAAATTTTCTATTACCTTTCCAATTTGTGCAATTGAAGGCAGCATTCCATTCGGGAAAATGTATTTATCTGTCCAAGGGTCGATTGATTTAACGGAACGAGATTCTCCAATAGTGTGCAGCAAAAATAAACCGTCATCATTCAGGCATCTTTCGGCAGTTTTAAAGTATGTTCTATAATTTTTATAACCGACGTGTTCAATCATTCCGACGGAAACAATTCTGTCAAATTTTTCCCGCAGGGACTTCTCCGGTGCATTTAATAATCTGTAATCCTGCATACGAAACTCAACCGGAAGTCCTTTGCAAAGTTCTTTACCTAATTTAATTTGCTCTTTTGAAACGGTAACACCTACAACTTTAACTTTATACATTTCGGCAGCATATTTTCCGAAAGCTCCCCAGCCGCAACCTATGTCAAGAACTTTCATTCCCGGTTTAAGTTGAAGTTTTTTGCAAATTAGTTCCAACTTATTTTCTTGGGCTTCATCCAGTGTTTGTGCATCTTTCCAATAAGCTGAACTGTAGTTCATGCGGCGGTCAAGCATATTTTGAAATAAATTGTTGCCGAGGTCGTAATGTTTTTCTCCTATTATGTACGCTCTTCTTTTTGATTGTCTGTTAAAAATAAAGGCAAGTGCAATGGGTAACAATACGGATAATTTGCGTTTAATTTTTTCATCTAATCTTGAACGGAGAACTCTGTAAATAAATTGGTCTATGCTTTCACAATCCCACCAGCCGTCCATATAAGATTCTCCGAGACCCAGTTCACCCTCGGTTAAAACCCGCTTATAAAAATCTTCGTTATGAACTACTATGTCCCAAGGATTATTGCCGTTTATCTTTACATCCACAAGATCAAGTATTTTTTGTGTAGTAGATTTAAAATGTTTCATTTCATTCCTCCTATGTTCTTTTAAAAAATTAGTAATATTAAATCTTTTCAGCATCGGCATAAAAATCAAACAACAATAAAGTTGCTACATATCTGAAAAGATTAAACATTATTGTATTTACAATGTCTTTACATTTGTGTGCTCAATTAACCAATTCAGGTACGTAACGTAATGTGCCGACATAGAAATACAACAAGATTTTCTGAAAAATTGAAATATATCCAACTAATGTTTTACCTCCTCTAAAGACTTGTGATAACTTTTAATAATAACTTAACTATTATTTTACCGTTTTTAAAAGGACTCATTCTATAATATCTAATTCAATTAATTGTTCTTCCATTTTTTACCCACCCTGAATATTATTTTAATAAAATGAAGTTTATAATTTCTTTTTAAATACATTTCGTTTACTAAAAATTAGTTCCATTAGAATAATTACAACATAAAAAGAACCTAAATAAACAAAACTTGTAAAATTAGTTTTACTTAAATAAACAATTAAAACAATCCATGATAAAAGAGCTAACGAAAAACCTAAAATTGGAATATACCTTTTAATCCCTAATACTTTGTGTAGTTTTAATGCCGATAGATTTATAAAAATAAAAATTAAAAGGAATGTAGAACTTGCAAATGAAGAAATTATTGCAAGGTTTGATATGTTGACAAATATAATTGTAACTCCCGTTATTGTTAACAGGCTTACATACGGTATTTCTTTAGTTCTTTCTTTGAATGAAAATATTTTTGGTAGATCTTTTTCTTGTGCCATTACCATAGTCAATCTTGCAGTGCCGAAAAGGGTTGCATTTATTGCTGAAGCTGTAGAGAGAATTGCACCTAAACCGATAAGGAAAAACCCCGCCTGTCCTAAAAATGGTTTTGCAGCAACTGCAAGTGCGTATTCGTTATATTTATTAATTTCTGCGGACGTTAAATTACCAACAGCAACAAAAGAAACGAGGATATAAATTACTACGGTTATAATTATTGAATAAACAATTCCTTTCCCTAGATTTTTTTTGGGATCTTTCATTTCGTTAACAGCGTTAGGGATTAATTCAAATCCTTCGTAAGCAACAAAGATAAGAGCGGCGCCCATTAATACATTTGAAAAGCCCTGGTTAAAAACAGGTAAAAGATGATCTGAATTGACATAGAAAAATCCGGCAATAGAAAAAAACGATAAAATTAATACTTTTACAAGTACAATTAAATCTTCCGTGCTACCCGCAGCTTTTACGCCGTACAAATTGATTCCTAAAAAAATAAGCAGCACAACGGATGCTAATATATTTTGAATCCAATTATTTGTTGAGCCTAACATTGCATTTCCGTAAGCTCCGAATGTATAGGAGTACAAAGCCATTGTTCCGACGTACCCGGCAATTAAAAGCCAGCCGCCTATTCCGGCAACGTTTTTATTTTTAAATGCATGCTCTAAATATGTAAAGCTGCCGCCATCCGAATGAAAATG
>DRJC01000384.1 GCA_011052365.1 Ignavibacteria bacterium | reverse complement strand
GGAGGCAATCCGATAGTAACCAGTTTTCTGGCGAATGGAGTTTCTCTGGGATTTTTCTTTCTTGCACTAAGTGCTAGTGGGGAATATCTGTTGAAAAAAATCAATTAGACACACTGGTCCCACAATACTGTCGGTCATGTATCTTTAAAGCAAGTTATTAGATGTAGAGATGGTAAAAAGAGCGGCTAATAAGGTTATCGCACGCTCCTTTATTCAGTCAACCGCGCCGCGTATCATTTGCAGGTGGTAATTTTATTAGGTCCGTGAGTACATTTTGTTGTTTTATCTATTCCCATATTTTATTACTTTTTACAATTTTATTTTCCATACTATTTTTTGTCCCCTGTAGTTTTCTTTTTCTTTTTCTAGAAATCTTTTCTTGCACTGCTTTAAGCGTGTCCAAATATGCCTTTTCTACCGGTGAAAATGTCTTTACTTGATATTTTTTATATTCTTTTTCAGCTTTGCTAATTGCTTTTTCGTGACTTATTTTTCCAGCATCCTTGAGCACACCCTTGCCGTACATTTCTGCAAATTTATCAAGCTCCGTTACCCAGTCTTTCATCCGCATTTTGGTGTGTTCTTGCGCTTTGATTTCTGCTAAGTCAAAAAATGCAGATACCATACGGTTAAGGCGAAACAACTCATCTTCGTTGAGATAATTTTTAGCGATTATTGTTTCTGCTTTTGTGGGTAGTTGTCCTGTAAAAGTTGCAAGTCCCATAAAATCTTTTTCAGCATCAGCGCGTGAGGCAATGGTCTCAGCAGCGGTTTGTTTATTGGTGGCGTAATGCAATTTGTTTTGCACCGTTTTAAAAAACCTTACCGACTCAGGACTTTTTGGATTATAATTCATACTCGTTGTATACAAATCCAATACTTGCCGATACAGAACCTTCTCACTACTGCGAATATCACGGATGCGGTTAAGCAATTCTTTCCAGTAGCTTCCACCGCTAGAATCTTTTAATCGCTCATCGTCCATAGTGAAACCTTTGACGATATACTCATGTAAGCGTGCGGTTGCCCAAATACGAAAATGTGTTGCAACAGATGATTTTATACGGTAGCCAAGCGATATAATCATATCAAGATTATAATGTTCAACATCATAATTTTTACCATCGGATGCAGTTGTTCGGATTTTCCGAACAACTGCATCTCTGCAGAGCTCTCCTTCTTCAAAAATACGCTTAATATGTTCGCTAACATTTGATTTACTAGATTGAAAGAGTTCTACTATTTGAGCTTGAGAAAGCCAAACAGTATCATTCTCTATTTGCACCTCAAGCTTAGGTTCACCATTATCACCCTTGTAAATAATTATTTCGTTATTAGTTGATATCTTTTTCATATTTTTATTTATTTCCTATCAATATCCACCGCACTTTTATCAATCTTCATCCGAAGTTCGCTTTGTCTTGGATTGCATTCAACCCGGTAATATCCACCATCGAATAGATAATCGCAGCTACAATACACAACCTTGCCTCGAAACGCATCGAGATTGTATTCCAGGTACACTTCAATCTCTTTCTGGATATCGCCGTACTGGGTATAAAACTCATCGTTCTTTACTAGTTTTGCGTTTGTAAGATTATTATTTACCATAATTATTTCAATTCTTTTTTAACAATATTATCTTTTATTACAATAGTTTCTTTCTCTATGGATTTTTTAGTAACTCTTGGGAAAATATCAATAAACAAAAAACTTATATACCCAAACAACGAATGACGCCGCACTCTATTAACAGTTCTAATATAAGCAACGATGTTGATTATATTATTTTTTATTGGTTCATAATTCTGTTTTATTTGTTCAAGATTTATCAGTGTATTTTTGTAATAAACTTTCAGATTGTTTCTCTTTTGTACTTCATCCGGTATGGAATCTATTTTAAAAATTATTTCCCAGTAGTTCTTATAAATATGTGCGAAATCGAGGCCAGTTCGTCGGAGCATGTAATTTGTGGAGAGTAATTGGTTTATTAAAACTAAATTACTAATCTTGTAAGTTTCTTCTTCATTTATATAATAATCTTCAAAATGAAAGCTATATGTACGATTTTGTTCTATGGCAGAAATCCATTCATTAAGGAAATTAAAGTTGTCTTTCAATATTGTTAAATTATTTGCGAAAATTCTTTCATATTTTGCAAGGGCGAGTACTTCTAACCTGTGTTTCTCATATGCTGACTTCAAAAACCAAACAGCTCCTGCGGATAAAAGAACGAGTAATGTACCAACAAAGGAAGTAAACATGTCTTTTGTAATATAAAACTCCGTCATAATTATTTTGAAATTAAATCATCAACGCCAACTTCAAGAGCTTTGGCGATTTTGGAAAGGGTATCAATCGTTGGATTTTGGTTCGCGCCGTTTTCTATCTTTACAATAGTATTGAGAGATAAATCAGCAAGACGAGCGACTCTTTCAAGAGAGTAACCTTTTTCGGCACGTATCTTTTTTAAGTTGTTCGCTATGCTCATATTGATATTATATAATTTGGTATATAGATTATAATATAAAGTACGAAAGCTTTACATCTTAATTATAATGGTTTTTTTGAATTTTGCAAAGACAACAGCGAAAGCGTGACCATAAAATTTCTTATAATCTTTGGCGGAGGGGGTGGAATTCGAACCCACGGTCCTGTTACAGACCCCAGTTTTTAAAATTTTCTAAAATCGCTTTAGCAATAACATTTGATAAAAATGTTGGTACAGCATTTCCAATTTGTAGGTTTTTGTCACTTCTAGAACCATAAAATTGATAATTATCTGGGAAACATTGGATTCTTGCCCCCTCTCTCGTTGTTAGTGGTCTAGGGGCTTTTGGGTGTATACAACGAGACGATGAGGGTGTGCTCAAATTGCGAGTAATTGTTGTAGCTGGTCGTTTCCACCAAAGACGACAATAGGTATTTTTAAATCCTGAAGTCGGGCGTAATTTTTCCGGTAAATCCTCGGGTGTTCCGCCGTCTGGTAGTAATTCCATTATTTTTACCAATTTTTCGTTATTGTTAGGTGAGTTATGATCCATCAATTTTTTTGGCGCATTCTCGCGCATAAGTTTTTGAAAATCATTTTGTGGTTCAGAAGCATAGTCAAAACTTTCTTCACTTGATTTAATGAATGGTAAATCGATTAGAGCTTCTTCAAGCGTTAAGTATGGTTTAAGTTCTTTATTGAATAAACCGATTGCTTTTTCTTGGCTACAGTGTGTTGGCTCTGGGTATTTAAAATTTGTTTCAAGTTTTGAACCAATGATTATAACTCTTTCTCTTATTTGTGGCGCGCCATAATCAGCGGCATTCAAAAGTTTGTATTGCACTTTGTACCCCAAAGATTCAAAAAGTGAAATAATAGTTTTTAGTAATTCTCCATTTTGCATTGATAAGAGTCCTTTTACATTTTCAAAAAGGAAAAGTTTTGGGTCAAATTCTTTTAATACGCGATAATATTCTTGGAAAAGTTTTCCTCTAGGATCATCAATCAATCTTTTACCGACAGTTGAATAAGCCTGACACGGAGGTCCGCCCACAATAATATCAATATCATTTGCATTGATATCTAAATCATCTTTAATTTTTTGCGCATTAAAATTTTTTATATCTTCTGCATACACTCTTACCGCTGGGTGATTTAATGAATATGCTTTTGCCATGTTTGGCAAAAGTTCATTTGCCGCAATTATTTCAAAATTATCATCGTGTGCAAAACCATAACTCAAGCCACCAACACCAGAGAATAAGTCAATTATTTTTAATTTCTTATTTGTACTCATAGAAAGAATTTTAATCAAAAATTATTTCTTTATAGGGTATTGGAATTTCTGTTATCTTCCACACAAAATAATTTTGATCTATATTGAAAACAGTTTGACCTTCCATTTGTTGCCTTGTAATCCAATTTACATTATCGTCTTTTATTTCATCTAGCTTAATAAAAGCAACTTGCCCATTATATAAATCAAAATGAATTGCTAAGGTAGGTAAACCCATATCTCTAAAAACCCTTTTGGCTTCTAAAACTTTATGTTGTTTAATATCATTTATTCCAGTAAACCCTGTTTGCATTTCTATTCTGACTTTTTCTTTTCCAGCTAGTTTTATTTCCAGATCTGCTTTTGGAGTTCTTTTAAAAGTTTCAATATTTCTCAAATCATCATCGCCAATTAAATCTATATTGGAAGTATCAACCTCAAAAATTAATCCCAATGCTTTCAAAAAATATTTTGATAAAACAAAACCCCTCATCCACGAATAGTAGACCTGCTCGGGTCTTCTTCCTTGATTATTTAGTATGGACAAAAGATTGCTGTTTTTAATAATTTCAAAAGCGTGGTCTATATTTTCTTTTTTGAACAAGTCAATTTCATTTATTTTTACCTCATCCACAATAACATCATTAATTTTATCAATAATGTTACAAAGCCTTTTATTTAAAAGTTTGATGTAGTTTAAGTCAACTGTAGGTGTAATATCTTTTGCACCAAAAAACTTTTTTATATCTGTTTGATTAGTGAACCCTAATTTTTGCCTATATTGACGAAAATATTCGGTTGTAATTGTAATTTGTTTTGTCATAGTTTTATTTTATTAAATCTTCAATTGGTATCTTCAGTGCCTTTGCGATTTTTTTAAGTGTGTCAACTGTGGGGTTTTGTTGTTTGCCAGCCTCAATATTGATAATAGTATTATTAGAAACATCAGCAAGACGGGCTAATTTTTCTTGCGATAAACCGAATTTTTCTCGCACTCGTTTAATTTTGCTTGACTCTACCATATTATAATAGTAATATTAAATTGTAGGATAGCAATTATATGTTAAATCCGCTAACTACAATATAATAGTACCAAAGTATTGTTTTCTTGTAAAGAATTTTAACTCTGACGAAATTGTAAATTGGCGGAGGGGGTGGGATTCGAACCCACGGTCCTGTTACAGACTCCGGTTTTCAAGACCGGTGCAATAGACCACTCTGCCACCCCTCCTTTCTTTAT
>DRJC01000383.1 GCA_011052365.1 Ignavibacteria bacterium | reverse complement strand
TACGGGAAAGAATCAAAAGGATTTTTACGTGTTCATCAATTTAATAAAGTTGAAATGGTCAAGTTTGTTAAGCCTGAAAATTCTTATGATGAACTTGAAAAAATTGTAACCGATGCCGAAGATATTTTAAAAGCTCTTCAAATTCCGTATAGAGTACTTTTGCTGTGCAGCGGCGATCTAAGCTTTGCCGCAGCAAAATGTTACGATATTGAAACCTGGTCGCCTGCAGAAGACAAATGGTTGGAAGCTTCTTCTTGTAGTAACTTCGTTGATTTTCAGGGTAGAAGAGCCAATATACGTTTCAGAAATAAAGAGACAAAAAAATTAAGTTTTGTGCACACACTTAACGGTTCGGGTCTTGCAACAAGCAGACTTATGGTTTCATTACTTGAAAACTATCAAACACCCGAAGGAAAAGTAATAGTACCAAAAGTGCTTCAAAAATACACCGGCTTCGAAATAATCGATTAGTCTAACAGCCTAAGAATTTTACTTTTTACTTTCTTGCTTAAGGGAGCGTTGTATAGCTAATAAGTTGTCATCCGTTAGCTAACGGATGACACTGGCGATAGTTCTGAAACAGACCCTTAAGGAAGTATTATTTATATGAAGAATTTATATACATTAAAAAAATATTTCGTTCGTTATAAAAGGAAATTGTTTTGGGGAATTCTTTTTATAATCATTTCAAACATCGCTACTGTTTATGTTCCGCTATTTATAAAAGATGCCATTAACGGATTACAGGCTGAAATAACATCCGAAAAATTATTACACTACGGCTTACTTATTATAGGAGCTTCCGCTCTTGCGGGATTATTTAGATTTCTGATTAGAGAAACAATTATTGTAGTTTCCAGGGAAATTGAATTTGATTTAAGGCGGGATTTCTGGAAGCATATTCAAAATTTACCGCTTCGTTATTTTCAAAATAATTCTACCGGTAACATTATGGCTCACGCAACTAACGATATAAGTGCGGTCAGAATGTTTTTGGGTCCCGCTGTCATGTATTCCTTAGATACATCAGTACGGCTGACAATTGTGATTGCTATAATGCTTTCATTAAATACTTCTTTAACTATATATTCTCTACTTCCCTTACCGTTACTTTCTTATTTGGTCTATAAAGTCGGTAAAATAATACACGTAAAATTTACAAAGATACAAGAGAATTTTTCTGAACTAACTACAAAAGCACAGGAAAATTTTTCCGGAATTAAAGTTGTTAAATCTTATGTAAGGGAAGAAAATGAGATAAACAAGTTTAACAAAATCAGCAAGGATTATTTGAAAAAAAATATGAACCTTGTAAAAACTCAGGCTCTGCTTTATCCACTGTTGTATTTAATAACCGGTCTGTCAATAATAATTGTAATCTGGATTGGTGGAATAAAAGTAATTAATAATCAAATGGACCTCGGTGAAATGACTGCCTTTATTGTTTATCTCGGTATTTTAATCTGGCCGATGATTGCCTTCGGATGGGTGATAAATATTATACAGCAAGGTGAAGCAAGCATGAAAAGACTTAATAAAATTTATGCCGAACCTTTTGAAATAACGGATAGTGATGAAACGGATTATTCAATACAAGAATTAAAAGGCGATATTGAATTTAAGAATGTTTCTTTCAGATACGGTAAACATTTACCGAAAATTTTAGATGGTATAAATTTAACAATTCCTCAGGGTTCAACATTGGCAATAATGGGTTACACCGGGTGCGGTAAAACCTCATTCATTAATTTGCTGCCTCGCTTGTACGATTGTACAGAGGGTGAAATATTAATCGGAAATGTAAAAGTAAAAAAAATACCCTTACAAGCTTTGAGAAGTAATATTGGTTTGGTTCAGCAGGAAGCATTTCTTTTTTCCGATACTATTAAAAATAATCTTGCTTACGGGTTGGATGATTACGCCGAAGATAAAGTAACTAAAGCCACAAAAGCTGCCCATTTGGAAGAAGAAATAAAATCCTTTCCGAAAGGTTACGAAACCGTAATGGGAGAAAGAGGCATAACACTTTCAGGGGGACAAAAGCAGAGAGTTAGTCTTGCAAGAGCATTGGTAACAGATCCACAAATATTAATTTTAGATGATTCCTTTTCCGCAGTGGACACAAATACAGAAGAAGAAATTCTGAATAACTTGAGAGAACAAACTAATAACAGAACAACAATAATTATAAGTCATAGAATTTCAACAGTTAAAAATGCGGATAAAATAATTGTTCTGGATAATGCTAAAATTGTTGAGGAAGGTACTCACGAAAAATTAGTGGCTAAGGGTGGTATCTATGCCGACTTACATTATAAACAATTACTTGAAAAAGAATTAGAAGAAATTTAAAAAAGGTATACTAAATTATTTTATATGTCTAACGATTACCAAAAAGACGAAGAAATATTAGGCAAAGCTTATGACTCTAAGCTGATGAAAAGGCTTTTGAGTTATATAAAACCTTACAGAAAACATATAATTATTGTTATAATTATTAATATAATAGTTGCTGCTCTTGGACCGGTTCGTCCTATTCTTACTAAAATTGCCATAGACAAATACATTGCAAATTCTGATTATCATGGGTTGTTGATAATAGGACTTCTTTTGTTAGCCACTTTATTGTTACAGGCTGTTATTCAATATTTCCTTACTTACTTTATGCAGTATCTCGGACAGAAAATTATTTATGATTTACGTTCACAATTGTATACTCATATTCAAAAGCTTGCCCTCAAATTCTTTGATAAAACTCCGATTGGCAGAATGGTAACAAGAGTAAC
>DRJC01000382.1 GCA_011052365.1 Ignavibacteria bacterium | reverse complement strand
GAACAAATTGGCGGCGGAAAAAAATTGAAACAGGTATTGGAAGAAATGACAATGGTTGCAGAGGGAGTAATGACAAGTAAATCAGCATCCCAGCTCGCTGTAAAAATGAAAGTAAACACTCCTATTACAAACGAAGTATATAAAATCCTTTTTGAAGATAAAGACCCTGTTAAAGCAACAAATGATTTAATGACTCGCGGTATGAAAATGGAGTGATTTTTACGTTGTATATTTTTAATATATATAATATTTTTATATAAAATTTCTTAAATTAGTTATTATGTTAATTAAACAAAGTGATATTGTAATAAATAATTATTTAGTTGGTTTCCATGCATTTAGAAAAGATCATAATTTTTTATCTTTCAAAGGAGATCTAATCAATGATATTTCTGAATATTTCGATAATTTAATATTTGATCAATTTGATGTAGGAAATTTAACAATATTAAATTCCCCAGCTAAATCAGATAAATTTGAAATTAAACTTGCTGCTAATCAACTAATTTATCAAGAGAATACCAGTTTTGAAAATATTGTCAATAACTCTAAAAACATTCTAGTGTTGTGGAGAAAATATTCAAAATTTGTTAATTTAAGACTTGCAGGGATAATTTATAATTTTAAAATAAATATTGATCCTTTAAAAACTAAAAAACCATTTGAAAATTTATTGATATTTTTTAACAACTTCTCTTTTGGAGAAAAACTTTTTTCTCTTGGTTTTAATACTAGATATAGCACAATCGTTAATAAACATCATTACACAATTAATGTTTCTTTAAATCAAAATAATATTAATGAGCCTATACAGGGTACAATGGATTTTCATATTGTAAATGAAAAAATTGAACAGGGAATTATCGATAAAGAAATTGATAATGTTTTTAGTGACTCAAATTTTTATTTTAAAAATAATTTTTTAAATATTTTAAATGGTAAATAGTTTTATGATAAATTTAGTGACTAGCACATTATCTACTGTTCCAAAATCTACGAATGATGAAACTCAATCATCCGAATTTGGCACAACCTTTATAGTAGGCAAACTCAACGCTTTAGAAGGAAGTGATATACGCTATAATAAGTGCTTTGATCCTTATTACATTTCAAAGTTAGAGGATGAATTGTTAAAAATGAAATTCACTTTAAATAGTTTAAATACCAAATTAAAAGAATTAACAAACATCAGTAATTCACAAAGGAAAGAGATATTTGCTATGAAGAAAGCACATAACCTTGATAAAGTATATCGATTTGCTGAATATAAAAATAATTGGGATGGTTATGGTGCTCCAAAAATTTCAAATAAAATAATTGAAAAATCTATTAAACTCATTTTTGAAAATAAAATTACGATACAACCAAATTTTTTCCCTACAGGTAGGGGTACGCTTCAATTTGAGTTAGAACCAGATGATAATCATTATTTAGAAATTGAATTATTCTCTGATAAAATTAATGGCTTAATAATAATAGATGATAAAGAAACCGAATTAAATAATTTAAGTTGGGAACAAACTATTCAAACAATAAATGACTTTCAATCCAGATACTCCAATTGATAATTCTGAATTTCTGTTTAGAGCAATTCGTCCCTTCCAGGATCACTGGAACTTTGAAAAAGGCAAATTATCATCAGGGTTTTATAAGAGTAGCTTGCCAATATCCGTTGAAAGAGATGGAGCTAGAAGTAATGAAGAAATAATCGATTCATTCAAATCTTTTTTTACTAAATATTTTGGTGTTTCTAAAATACAAGCTGAAGATTGTAGAAAATGTGAAACAGATATTTGCCCAGATAAAAAACCAGATAATATTTATCATGCTATTATCGAAGAACCTGGAAGATCCGGCGTATCTAGTTCAAAAGCAAAATGTTTAACTCGTTCAACAATTATTGTAGAGTTCCCTATACTATCAGACTTGTCTACATAGAATAATTAGAAAAAACAATTAATTTATGCTGACGGCAACGATATCCCCTTAATTCTCCTGAACAAAGATATTGCAAAAGAATCAGTCATTCCGGAAACATAATCCGTTACTCTCAACAGACGATTGTACAAATCTCTTTCAACTTTTCCGTCTTTTTCAAAAAACTGTTCCGGTAAAAGTCGTATTATAGATTTATTTTTTGTCGAAAGTTTATCTTCTGCAGCTTCGTTAACAGCTTTTATAAATATATCTAATAAACCTCCTATAACTTCGTAACCCGCTGCTTCCCTTTCAATTACACTTTTGTAAGAATAAATTTTTTCAACGGAAATATTCTTAATTATTTTCAATGTTTTATTTGAAGGAATGTGTGAGATCAAATCATCAAACATTTTACCATCTAAAATTTTGTTTTCGTTTTCCAAAAAACATTCCGATAATTGCTTAACAAGATTGCTTATTGTTTTAGCCCTTAAATAACCGATCTTATCGTGCTTGTTCCTTTGTTTATATGAAAGAAGATTTTTATTATTTATAAAAGACATAAGTAATTCTTCTGTTTCTTCAAAAGTTAAAAGTCCCAACCTGAAAGCATCTTCCAAATCCATTATGCCGTAGCAAATATCGTCGGCAGCTTCAACTAAATATGTAAGAGGATGGCGAGACCAAATAGAATTACCCTTTTCTCTATTCATCTTTTTTAAACCGATACTTTCGGCAACATTTTCAAAAATATGTTTTTCGGACTGAAAGTATCCGTGCTTTCTGTAAATCTTTTTTCCTTTAATATTGATTAAATCTTTTGTGCTTAATTTTGATTCTCGCGGATACTTTGTAAATGCACCGAGCGTAGCAAGACT
>DRJC01000381.1 GCA_011052365.1 Ignavibacteria bacterium | reverse complement strand
TCTTTTGCAACCTCAAGAGGTGAAATATTAAATGAAATTCCTTTAAAATTAAATGGTTACTTGTTGTTGGTTAATCCCGGAATACACATTAGTACAAAATGGGCTTTTGAAAATTGCATACCCAAAAACAATGAAATTAACGTCGAAAGAATTATTAAAGAAGTGAATTTAGATGAAGGTTTTTCAGATTTACTGACAAATGATTTTGAAGAAATTGTTTTTGCTGAATACCCTGAAATTAAAGAAGTAAAAGAAAAGATAATTGAAATGGGAGCATATTTTTCATTGATGACAGGTACCGGTTCGTCTGTTTACGGTATATTCAATAATAAAGAGAAAGCGGAAACTGCGAAAGAAAATTTCAATAGAAGATATTTCACTTACATTGAAAAACTTTAAATTTTAGTTTTTTAAAAAGGAATAATCCTGTTCAAATAATAAATATTAAATAATAAATTATAAATCCTACGCCACTCCGCTTTCAGTAAATTCGATATAATTTCTGTCCGCATTTAATTTAACTTTCAAGCCTATTGGTAAAGTTAAAATTTCTTTTATATGTCCATGACTCAAATTATATATTACCGGTTTTTTACTGTTGCCCAAATAGGCTTGAATAACTTCGCCTAATGTATATGTGTATTTCTCGGAATTTTCTTCACGACAATTGTTAAATGATCCCAAAATAACGCCTGCAGTTTTTTGAAATATTCCTGCAAGCCTTAGTTGGTTAAACATTCTATCAATTTTATATGGCGGTTCACAAGTTTCTTCTAATAAAAGAATGTTCTTATCAAATTTAGGGATAAAATCACTGCCCAATAGCGACGTTAAAACAGACAAATTTCCGCCTAACAAAGTACCATGTGATTTCCCTTTTCTTAATGATTGAATTTCTCTATCCCCAATAGATTTAATTCTCCCTATTTTCTTACTTGAAGTCATCATTGACCAAAAGAATTCTTCGGCTTTTTCGTTTAACCCTTCTAAAAAATCAGAAGCTATCATTGGTCCTGCAAATGTAATCAGATTTGTTTTCTTAAATATTGCCAAATGAAGAGCTGTGATATCACTATAACCGACAAATATTTTGGGGTTTTTCTTAATAATATTAAAATCAATTTTATCGAGCAGACGGCAGGAGCCATATCCGCCGCGAAGACAAAAAATAGCTTTGATTTCTTTTTTCTGAAACATATAATGTAGATCGTTCAACCTTTCATTATCGTTTCCGGCTAAATATCCATTAGTCTTACCCACATTTTTGCCGATTTCTACATTATAGCCCAAATTTTCAAGATACTTAACTCCATCTTCTATTTTTGAAAGATCATCCGGTGATGACCCGGGCGAAATTATTCCGATGGTGTCATTTTTTTGAAGCTTTTTTGGTTTGATAGTCTTCATTGTTTTTTGCTTTTATTAAAATGAAGATGAAATTAAAGAAAGAGTACAAACATTACAAATAAAAATTGTATTATTTTTAATCCTTAGAATGAGAGACATACTTTATTATTTTGGCTTTTTCAATTGTAATCAATCCCCCGCAGTCTGCTTTTTCAAAATTCTCATCAATGATTGGTAAGAATTTTTCTATTTTGGATATTTCATCTACAATTTCAATTATAAGGGGTAAATCCTGAGATAACCTTAAAATCTTTGAAGTATGAATTCTGCTTGCGCCTCCAAAACCCATTATCCCTTTAATTACAGTAGCGCCTGCTAAACCAAATTTTCTAGCATCCAAAACAATTTTTTCATACATAGGTGTTGAACCGACTTTATCGCTTTCACCCACAAAAATTCTAAGTAATTTAGCATCGCCTTTAATTTGCATTGTCTTACCCTTTTATAATTTTGATAAAATATATGCTATGTAAATCCCCAGGAGACTTAAAAGGACATTAAGAAAAATATTAACTAATCCGAGATAAATTTCAGAATCCTGAAACAGTTTAATAGTTTCGAAAGAGAAAGTGGAAAATGTAGTAAAGCCGCCGGCGAATCCAATTGTTAAAAATAGCTTTAGATTTTGTCCTAATAATTCATTTTTACCAAAGTAAAAAATAAAAATACCAAGAAGAAAACTACCTAAAACGTTAACAGCCAATGTTCCGTAAGGAAAAAATGTAGGTAACAATTTGTAAACAACATTAGATACCCAATATCTTAAACCGCCGCCAAAGGCTGCACCGAGAGAAACAAATAAAACATTAATCATCAGTAAAAAGTAAACAAAATGTATTAAAAATAAAAAAGCCTTAAAAAATAATTTAAGGCTTTCTTGGTGACCCCAAGGGGATTTGAACCCCTATTACCGCCGTGAAAGGGCGAGGTCCTAACCATTAGACGATGGGGCCTACAATAAAATTTAATTTTGAAGGGTGAGCGGTGGGTTTCGAACCCACGACCCCCAGAACCACAACCTGGTGCTCTAACCAACTGAGCTACGCCCACCATTTAAGAAATAATCAAATTACAAAATTCAAATTACAAATAAATTCCAATTACTAAAATCCAACTTATTTTAAATATGCAATTTGGTCGTTGGAGCTTATTTGAATTTTGGAAATTGATATTTGTTATTTCCACTAGTACGCCCGAGTGGACTCGAACCACTAACCTACAGCTTAGAAGGCTGTTGCTCTATCCTATTGAGCTACGGGCGCAGGTTAGTTAGAAATTTTCTAACAATAAAAAACATATAAGAACTTTTTGTCGCGACGGTCCGACCTTCGACGGAAACTTGCGACCTCCCCGATTTCATCGGGACGCGATAACATTCACAAATTTTCAAAAAACTTTTTGTCGGGGCGGCAAGATTCGAACTTGCGACCTCCTGCTCCCAAAGCAGGCGCGATAACCGGACTACGCTACGCCCCGTTTTTTCAATTTTATTCAGAATTTTAGAAATTTTCTTCAAAAATAAGAATAACAAATATATAATTTAATTGCTTTTAAAACAATTTATTATGTGCCGACGAGAGGAACTTCTTTAAGATTCCCGAAATCTCTTTCTCTTAGCAAAGCTAAAAAAATTAAGAGACCTTGTATTTAATAATTTCTAAAATTTTATCATTAAAGATTTCGGGAATCTTGTTTCAAAAATATCTTTTTTATTATTTCAACGTTTTGCACAGATGTGTGAGCTGTAATTCAATATGAAAGTTTAAAATATTCCAAAGTGTTTTTGATATTCTTTTATTAAATTATTCTGAATAATAAAATAATTAATTACTGAAATGTCATTCCCTTTTTTTATTGCTAAAAAATATATTTTCTCTCATAAAGAATCTAAATTTATTTCTTTTATCTCCGGAATAACTGTTCTGGGAATTGCTCTCGGCGTAGCTACATTAATTATTGCTTTAAGCATACTTAAAGGCTTTGAGAATACAATTACAAACAAAGTAATGGATTTTGATTCACACATTCAAATTACATCTTATAGCGGGACTATCCCTGAATACAAAAATGAATTGGACAAAATCAAAAGTATACTAAATTCAAAGCTCAACACAATGAGCCCCTATTTATCCCAATTAGCAATAATCGGAAAAAAGAAAAGAAAAGAAGGTGTAAGTATTAAGGGAATAAGATTGCAAGACAATTGGAACGGAATAAAAAATGATATTATTGAGGGTGAATTTATAAAAGGAGTAAACAAAAATTATCTTGTTATCGGGAAAAAATTGGCGGATGAATTACTGGTTAAATTGGGAGACAATGTAACATTGTTTGCTCTCAGTAATGACAAACTCCCCTCATTAGATAATCCCCCCAATATAGAAAATTTTAAAATAGTAGGTATTTATGAAAGCGGGATGTCTGCTTATGATGACCTTAACGTGTATGTCTCTTTAAATAATGCACAAGAATTGTTTAGTATGAAAAATCAAATTTCAGGAATAGATATAAAGCTGAATAATATCAATCAAATTGATTCATCTAAAAAAGCACTTGCAAAAGTACTCCGGTATCCGAATAGAGTGCAAACTATTTATCAGACACAAAGGAATATTTTTACGTGGATCGATTTACAAAAGAAGCCCATCCCCATTGTCTTGGCACTGGTTATTCTTGTGGCGGTTTTTAATATAATCGGTACATTACTAATTATGGTTTTGGAAAAGACATCATCACTTGGTGTCTTGCGTTCAATCGGTGCAAATAGGAAACAGGTAATAAAAATATTTTTATATAACGGATTTATTCTATCGGTCGTCGGTATTCTTTTAGGCAATCTTCTGGCTTTCGTTTTGGGTTATGCTCAACTTCATTATAATTTAATTTCAATTCCTTCATCTGTCTATTTAATGTCATCAATACCTATTCAATTATCACCGGTGATTTTTCTCGGAGTATCTTTTGTTACGTTAATTCTTTGTATAATTTCTTCCGTAATACCAAGCTATATAGCTTCTAAAATTGATCCCATAAAAACTTTGAGATTTAACTGATGAGATTCGAAAGATTTATATCAAAGAGATATGTTATCTCGAAAAACAAGTTGAATTTTATTTCAATCATTTCGATACTTTCAGCTTTGGGAATAACCATAGGTGTTGCAGCACTTATAGTTGTGATTTCAGTTTTTAACGGCTTCAGTTCTCTCGTAACATCATACTTAATTAGCTTTGACCCCCATGTACAAATCAGAATTATTTCTGAAGCAAATCTTATCAACACAATTAAAATTGAAAATGAGATTAAAAAATTAGATGCTGTAAAAGGCTACTCACCTTTCGTAAGTGGAAAAGTGCTGGTCTTTCACGACGGGCTTACACAGGTGGTAAACTTAAAAGGAATTCAAAGTTCAAATGAACAGAATGTTTATGACATCAAATCAAAAATTATCTTTGGTGAATATAAAATTGGAAACAAGAGTTCCCTTCCTTCGGCAATACTCGGTTTACCACTTGCCGATAGACTTCAATCAATAGTTGGTGATACGATATCAATTATTTCGCCGTCAGGGATTGAAAAATCGATAACACAATACTCAATGCCTAAAACTCAAAAATTTATTTTAAGTGGGATCTACAACTCAAAGAATAATAAATACGACGCAGGATATATTTTTACGAACATCAAAACTGCACAAAAACTGCTCGGCTTTAACAATACTTACGAGGGTTATGATATCAAACTTAAAAACATATCGGAAGCATTTAACATAAAAGATTTTTTAATAGCAAAACTTGGGAAGAAAAATTTCAGTATAAACACCTGGTATGATTTTCACAAAGATTTGTACACGGTAATGCAAATTGAAAAACTTGTTGCCTACTTAATTCTATCTTTAATTATTGCCGTAGCTACGTTTAATATTTTGGGTTCGCTCACAATGTCCGTAATACAAAAGAAAAGAGATATCGGAATTTTACGTTCTATGGGCGTAACGAGAAAATCGATAAAACGAATTTTTATGTATGAAGGATTGTTAATCGGAATTATCGGTACAGCGGCGGGATTATTGTTGGGATATTTCATTAGTTTTTTACAAATCAATTACAAAATTTATTCACTCGATCCTACCCGGTATAAAATTGATGCTTTACCAATACAGTTAAGAGTTTCCGATTTTATTATAATTACAATTATCTCACTGCTTCTTTCTTATTTTGCATCGTATTTCCCGGCAAGAAGAGCGGCAAAAACAAATCCACTTAAAGCAATAAAATGGGAATAAAAGAAATCTCTAATAATTAGATTGACTTAATATGGAAAACACAACTGAATTAAAAGCCGTTAACATCTCAAAATCTTATCGGAATGATAAGAAAATAAAATTAGCTGTTCTCAAATCAATTTCTTTAGAAATTGAGAAAAGCAAAATCACAGTGATCATCGGTGCTTCAGGTGCAGGTAAAAGTACTTTGCTGCACATACTGGCTGGTTTAGATACACCCGACGAAGGTGCTGTTTTTTATAACAACAAAAATATTTTTGAATTTAATGAAAATGAACTTTCAAGTTTTAGAAATAAAAATATAGGACTTGTTTTTCAGTTCCATCATTTGCTGCCGGAATTTACGGCAGAAGAAAATGTTTTTATACCTCAATTAATAGAAGGTACATCATTAGATAAAGCTAAAGAAGGGGCAAGCAAATTACTAAAGTTAGTTGGTTTAAGCGATAGGGCTACACATAAACCTGCGGAGCTTTCTGGAGGTGAACAACAGCGTATTGCCGTTGCACGGGCTTTGGCTAATGATCCGCAAATAATTTTTGCCGATGAACCTACCGGTAATTTAGATAGTGTAAACAGTGAAGCTATACATAAAATAATATTAGAATTGAGAGACGATTTTAAGAAGACTTTAGTAATAGTTACTCACAACAGGGAATTGGTAAATCTTGCCGATAATGTTTTTGAGATGAAAGACGGGATGGTGTTGTAACTCGAAATAAAATAATAAAACACTTTTTTTGCATTACATTTAGATTAATTATTTGTTATTCTTAACAAAGTTTTATACTTTCATTCATAAACTTTAATAGGGGTAATAATGAAAAGAATAATAGCATATATTTTTTTAATCGTTTTATTTTTTGTTAGTTCTGTTTTTGCTCAATCAAATTATAAAATTGAATTGAGCGGGGGGAAAATTTATTCAACTTTACAAAATACGCTGTTGCCATATTGGGATACGGGGTGGTCGTTTGGAATTACT
The DNA here is from genome assembly GCA_011052365.1 of Ignavibacteria bacterium. Classification (GTDB taxonomy): domain Bacteria; phylum Bacteroidota; class Ignavibacteria; order Ignavibacteriales; family Ignavibacteriaceae. The sequence goes on along the minus strand of DRJC01000381.1, from coordinate 819 downwards.
GCTTCCAAAAAAATAAACAAAGAAATAGAATTAACTTCATCTTTTAAAATCCAAAATTTTAGATTTCAACCCGGTAGGGTTCGATTTCCCCCTACTACTTTTGTAGAATTTATTGGTCATTCTCTGAGTGTATCAGGAGGAGAGAACAGCAATGTATATAATTTTTCTTTAGGCATAAGAGTTCTTTCATCTTCCGGTAGAATTTCGACTTTCTTTTCCTTAAGCGGTGGCTTGCAATATATAAGTCAAGGCAAAATTTTTATAACAAGTATTTTCGATCCGGTTAATCTCTCTATACCTTCTACTTCAGAAACTTATTTATATAATAATAACAGAAATTATCTTATGGGCATAGCGTCAATTGGGGCAGGTATATCATTTAAAATTATTTCAAAAATAAGTTTAATAACAGAAGGCAGATTAATTACTACTTTTAAAAGGACTACTTCTTATCCTATTTTAAGCACAGGCATTCAGTATTCTTTTTGAAGTAATAGGTTGAAGATTGCTTAAATTTTATTCTATGTAATCAAAACCTATTATATCTTTTTCTTTTATTCCCTCTTTGAGATATAATCTTTTCACTCTAAAAGGTTTTTTGGGTAACAATTCAAATCTTGGTCTTCTACTATAATAATAACGAAAAGCCTCGTTTTTATTTTTGCTACCGCCGCATATTTCATTCTTATAGACAGGTTTTAATTCGCCATTAGGAACACATATCAAAAAGATTGAAATAATATCTAAATCTCCATTTTTTAATTTATCATAAACCAACTGAATAATATAGGTTAAACAAATTTTATTTTTAGATTTATA
>DRJC01000380.1 GCA_011052365.1 Ignavibacteria bacterium | reverse complement strand
GACACTGAAAGTTAAATTCAATTTAAAAGAATTTAATATTGACAAGAATTTTATAAAGGCAAGGTTAAAAGCACAAATAGCAAGAAATTTTTGGAAGAATAAAGGTTGGTATACGGTCTTGTTAAATCAAGATAAAGAAATACAAAAATCTTTATCCTTATTTAAGGAAGCAAGTGATTTGGCAGGATTAAACAATAAATAATGAATGAAATAAGTGAAATAAAGAAAAGACTATCAGATGAATGTGTTTTTCCGTACGAGGGAATATTACCGGATTTGCATCCAACAGTTTTTTTAGCTCCGGGTTCAAAAGTTATTGGTGATGTTGAAATGAAAGAAGGAAGTAGTCTCTGGTTTAATACTGTGGTTAGAGGTGATGTACATTTTATTAAAATAGGCAGGTACACTAATATTCAAGATTGTTCAATGCTACACGTAACAAATAACAAATATCCCTTAATCTTGGGTAATAATATTACAGTCGGGCACTCAGTAACTTTGCACGGCTGCACAATAAATGATGAGTGTTTAATCGGAATGGGTGCTATTATTCTGGACGGTGCAAAAGTGAACAAACATTCAATAGTAGCTGCAGGGGCAGTTGTGACACAAGGATTTGAAGTACCGGAAGGTAAAGTAGTTGCCGGAGTTCCGTGTAGAATTATGAGAGATGTTACTAAAGATGAAATAGAAGAAATGAATATATCAGCATTACGTTACTTTAATTATGCAGAAAAAACATTAAAATCTTTTGCAAAAATCGCTCAGACTACTTGACATTTTGATGAAATAAACATTTCTTATAGCAGTAGGAATTATTTTTGATAAAAAATGTACATATCTATTCAATCTGTGATTATAAGATTGACAAAATTCAAATCCATAAATTAGTATCATTTTTAAAAAATGAGTTAAATATTTCTATCAATTCGTTGGAGATAAATTTTCTAAGTGCAAAAGAAATTCATAAATTAAATAACAAACATTTAAAACATAATTACTCAACTGACATTTTAACATTTAACTATACCGGAAACATTAAAGAATTAGATGGAGAAATATTTATATCAGTTAAAGATGCTTTTGAAAATTCTAAAAAGTTTAAAGTTTCTTTTACAAATGAATTGTACAGGTTGGTTATCCACGGTATACTTCATCTAACCGGGTATGACGATAAAAAGAGTAAAGATAAAATAATTATGAAAGAGAAGGAAAATTTATTATTAAATAATTTCAGTAAATTGTTTTGAAAATAAACATAAGGTATTTATGATCAGCAAAATAGTTGATGTATTAGTAAAAGTAAGAGAGAAAATTAACGAAGAAAATATTAAAGAAGAGAATTTAGAAAATTTAAAATTAGAAAAATTATATAATCAAAATATTGTTGCTGCTGCTTACAGCTGGATTTACGAAAAGAATCAACTTGAGCGTGCTGTTTCAAAAACTATTCCTCTACATCAAAGAAAAGGCATTAGAATACCTTCTGATGAAGAAATTAGAGCGATAGGTATAAAAAATTATGATTATCTTTTTCATTTTTATAATATAGGTTTACTTACATACCTTGAATTTGATTACATTTTAGACGAATTGAAATTATTGCCTATTGAAAGCATTCACTTGGATCAAATAAATGTTCTCTTGCTTTCGTTATACCTAAATTTAGAAAAATTATCATTACCGGGAAGCAGGTTAATGCTTCATTCTTCCGACACAATTAACTAAAGAAAATATATAATGAGTACAAATCTTGTAATCGTAGAGTCACCGGCAAAAGCAAAAACTATAAATAAGTATTTGGGAAGAAACTATAAAGTTGAAGCCACAATTGGACACATTAGAAATTTACCTAAGACAAAGCTCGGTGTAGATATTGAAAATAATTTTAAACCGAACTATCTAAATATAAGAGGGAAGGGAGACCTGATAAAGAAAATAAAATCTTTGGTGTCTAAAAGTAAAGATATATACATCGCTACTGATCCGGATAGGGAAGGAGAGGCAATAGCTCAAGATATTGCCGACGTTATCAAACTTAAAGAAGGCTCAAAATTATACAGGGTGCTGTTTAATGAAATAACAAAAACCGGTATTAAAAAAGCTATGGACTCTCCGAGAGAGATTGACCAATCGTTAGTCCAATCACAAAGAGCAAGAAGGGTGATGGATAGAATTATCGGTTATAAAATAAGTCCTTTCCTGTGGAAAGCCGTGATAGAACTTTCAGGTAATGCAACCCTATCGGCAGGGAGAGTTCAATCCGTTGCATTAAAAATTATCTGCGACAGGGAAAAAGCTATTGATGATTTTGTTAAAACAGAATACTGGAGCATTTGGGCTATATTTAAAACCGATAAGGGAGAAGAATTTAAAGCAAAATTGTTCAGTATTGACGGTAATGATATAAAAATTCAACCTAAACCCGAAATGACGGACAAAGATTGGGAAGAATTTTTGAAAAAATATATTCCGATTTCCAACAAAGAAACTGCAGAAAAAATCTTTAACTCTATATCAACTAAAGATGAATTTATAATATCTGCAATCACTAAAAGAAACACGAAACGTAACCCGTTACCTCCGTTAATTACAAGCACTTTACAGGCGGATGCCTCAAGAAGATTAGGAATGCGTCCAAGGCAAACAATGATGATTGCACAAAGATTGTATGAAGGAATAGAGCTTGGGGAATTTGGTACACAAGGTTTAATAACTTATATGAGAACCGATTCAACAAGGTTAAGTGATGAAATATTGTCATCTGCTTCTGAATATATAAAAAATATGTACGGGAGCGAATATGCTCCTTCATCTCCGAACCGGTTTGAAAAGAAAAAGAAACAGAATGTCCAGGATGCTCACGAAGCTATAAGACCAACTTCTTTAGAATTTCCGCCCGGAAAAGTTGCACAGTTTTTGGATAAAAAAACATTACAAGTTTATGAATTAATCTGGAACAGATTTGTAGCATCTCAAATGACACCTGCTTTACTGGAAACAACGGTTATAGAAATTTCCGCTGATGAATATCTATTTAAAGCATTTGGAAGTGCGACAAAGTTTTTAGGATATCTAAAAGTTTATGAAGAAATATTCGAGAGAAAAGCCGGTGCAGAAGAAAAAGAAGAATACAGAAATGAAAAAATACCTTTAGGTTTAGAAAAAGATCAGAAATTAAATTTAGAAGAATTACAAAAGACTCAGCACTTTACAAAACCTCCTGCAAGATTTTCAGAAAGTTTGCTTATTAGAGAATTGGAGAGAAACGGTATCGGTCGACCAAGTACATATTCACATATTGTGACCACTATTCAGGATAGAAAATATGTCACACAGGAACAGAGAAGATTAATACCAACAACATTAGGCAAAGAAGTAAACAGAATTTTAGTCCAAAATTTTCCTAAAATAATTAACGAAGATTTCACATCTTCAATGGAAACCGAATTAGATCGAATAGCTGCCGGTGATCAAGAATACGAAAAGGTTTTGTCCGATTTTTATGATCCGTTTGCTAAAGCTCTTATTGAAGTTGAAGATAAAATAGAAAAGATTATCTGTGAAAAATGCGGCGGGGAAATGATAATAAAATTCGGCAGGTTCGGAAGATATCTCGGCTGCAGCAACCATCCCGAATGTGATAATATAAAATCATTTAAAGAGATTGCCGCTTCTAAAAAAGAACCGGAATATACAGGCGAAACCTGTGAGAAATGCGAAGGAAGACTATTATTTAGGGAAGGAAAGTTTGGAAGGTTCATCGGCTGTGAGAATTTTCCAAGCTGTGACTTTATTAAAAATATAACGCTTGGAGTTAGTTGTCCAAAATGTAAGGAAGGAGATGTTGTTGAAAGAAAATCAAGGCGCGGCAGGTTATTTTACGGCTGTTCAAGATTTCCGGATTGTGATTTTGTAAGCTGGTACAGACCTATTCCTACTCAATGTCCGAATAAAGATTCTGATTATATGGAAAAAAGATATTCAAAGAAAAAAGGGAACTACCTTAAATGTCCTATTTGCAGTGAAGAATTAATTATTGAAGAAGAGCAAGAGAAAATAGAAGCAGAATAATTATGCAATTGATACATGCTATTGACAATTTTATTAGTGATTTAACAAATGTTAAAAGATATTCTGATAATACTATTAAATCCTATAGTACCGACTTGCTGCATTTTAATGATTATTGTGTGAAATATAGTAAAATAAATTTGGATCAAATCTCTGAAAAATTTATCAAAACATATTTAATGCAGTTAAGTGAATCCGGTTTTTCTATGCGAAGTATTTCAAGAAATTTAGCATCAATTAGGGGCTTATTTAAGTTTGCTTATTCGAATAATTTTTTAGATTTTAATCCAACCTTGAATATTTCAAATCCTAAAGCGGAAAGAAAATTACCTGAAATAATAAATGAAAAAGCAATTGAAGAATTGTATTCAATTATTGACAAAAGTAAAAAAGATCCTAAATTAGAAAAATGTATAATCGAAATACTATATGGTTGTGCACTGCGGGTTTCAGAACTTTGCAACTTAAATTATGTTGATGTAGAACTTACCACAAATACTTTAAGAGTATTGGGTAAAGGAAATAAGACCAGGATTGTTCCAATTGGTAGTAAATCTAAGATCATTATTAAAGATTATATATCCGGTAAAACTTTTAGGAACTCTAATGATGCTTTTTTAGTAAACAAATATGGACGTAGAATTTATTCAAGAATGGTGCACAGATTGGTTAATAAATATCTTTCGCAGGTAACAGATATAAAGAAGAAAAGTCCCCATATTTTCAGACATAGTGCCGCTACTCATATGCTTGATAGAGGTGCAGACTTGAGAGCAGTTAAAGAAATACTTGGACACGAAAATTTATCAACGACACAAATTTACACTCACGTTAGTGTAGAAAGACTAAAATCTACATATAAAAAATCTCATCCTAAATCATAATATAATTGAGGTAAATTATGAACATAAAAATAACGGCAAGAAAATTCAAAGCTCATCAAACTCTTAAAGACTTTATTAATGATGAAGTAACTTCTCTTCAGAAGTTTTATGATAATATTATGAATGCAGAAATAATTCTAAGTTATGTAAAACCTAATAATAGTGTAAAAAATGCAGAGATCATTTTACAAATACCCGGACAAACCTTAAAAGCAGAGGATGAAAGTGATGATTTTAATAAATCCGTAGCTTTATCAGTAAGAAAATTAAAATCTCAATTAAAGAAATTTAGGTCAAAACAAATAGCACGTTAAATGTTTAAGATTGATGAAAAATCTCTTTTTAGGAAAGAGTCGATTACAGTAAAATACTTTTATGAAAGTATCAAAGATAATTTTAACATAAAACTTATTTCAAACAAATCCGGTTTTGATAAAATTATTACGACTAAAGATCTCCACAGACCCGGTTTAGCTTTATCCGGATTTCTTGATACTTTTTCAAATGATAATGTACAGATTTTCGGAAATACGGAATTAAAATTTCTTTCACAACTTTCAAAAAAAGAACAAGAGAATTCATTTAAGAAATTTTTTAATTTCAATATTCCTTGTTTAGTTTTTACAAATAATAATGAACCACCTAAGTTACTATTAGATTTTGCAAACAAAAATAATACGGCAGTTTTCCGTTCTCCATTACCAACTACAAAAACAAGTTATTTAATTAATGATCTTTTAGATGATCAATTTGCTACAAGAATTTCTATTCATGGTTCCTTTGTTGACGTATACGGTGCAGGAATTTTATTTGTTGGTAAATCAGGAATTGGCAAAAGCGAAGTTACCTTAGACCTAATTGAAAGGGGACACAGGTTTGTAGCAGATGATGTTATTATACTTACTAAAAAAGGTGAAAACATTTTAATGGGTACAGGCACAAGTTTGGTAAAACATTTTATGGAAATAAGAGGACTTGGACTCATAAACGTTGAAAAAATGTTTGGCATTAGGGCTATACGTCACCAGAAAAGATTAGAAATTGTTGTTGAACTTGAGTTCTGGGATAAAAATCAAAATTATGTCCGAACAGGTTTGGATGAAGAAACAATTACTATATCGGGCGTAGATATTCCGTATATTAGACTTCCGATAATACCAGGTAAAAACATTACTGTAATTTCCGAAGTAATAAGTTTAAATTATCTATTAAAACATTATGGTTACAACTCTGCCAAATATTTTGAAAAAAAATTGCAAGCTCAAATAAAAAACAAATCTAAAAGTGATTTAAGAGGGGTAGATTATTTTGAACACGATTTTGAATAAAATAATTTAAATTTTACTTGACTAATTTTTGATATTTAGTTACTTTCGGCACGTATTTATGAAAAAATTATACTTCTTCTCAAAAGAAAAGTTGCAGTTTGTAGAAATACAAAATTATAAACCTAAACTTTTCGTTTATTTTTCGCTGGCAGTTATAACTTTTAGTTCATTACTGTTTGGGGGATATTTCTACCTATTAACTCTGACAGGTAATGCTAATACTGTTAGTGCTTTAAAATCAGAGAACAAGTTGTTAAGCAATAAACTAACTGAGATTATGAATAAGTATGGAACAATTAATAATCAAATTGATTCATTAGCAAAATATGATTACCAACTTAGATTAGTGTCAAACTTAACTCCTATTTCCGATGAAGAGCGTCTCCTTGGTGTTGGTGGTGGGTCTTTTGATAACAGCGTTGATTATCTAAGTGATAAAGCGGGTACACAACTAAAAGATGCACTTAGTTTTGTAGATAAACTTACTAGAAAAGTTGAATTTGAGAAATCGAATTTTTACAAAATTTCTGAAAAATTAAAAGAGAACAAAAAACTATACGCTAGTATCCCTGCAATCAAACCTGCTGCAGGTATTGCATTGAACGATTTTGGAATGAGATTGCACCCAATTCTAAAAATAAGACGTATGCACGCAGGCATAGATATTTTATCGAATATGAGAACCCCGGTACACGTTACAGGTGACGGTAAGGTACAGTCTGTAGGGTATAGAGGCGGATATGGATTAACCGTACAAATTGACCACGGTTTTGGATATTCTACACTTTATGCACATCTTTCAAAAGTTTTAGTCAAAAAAGGACAAAGACTTAAAAGGGGGGACTTAATAGCTAAAACAGGTAATTCCGGTTTATCAACGGGACCCCACCTTCATTATGAAGTGCGACACAACGGAAAAGCTCTTAATCCTAGGGGATTTTTCTTTGACGATATAAATTATTTCGCAACTAAAAATAAGGCTAAATAAATACCGAGAGATTTGCCTATGATGATCTGGACTGTTGAATTAGCTGCTTTTTTAGATGATGCACCCTGGCCTGCAACCAGAGATGAACTGCTTGAATACGCAGATAGAATTGGTGCGCCGTATGAAGTTATTCAGAACCTTTCCGAACTTGAAGATGCTGAAGAACCTTACGAGTCTATTGAAGATATATGGCCGGATTATCCTTCTGAAGAAGATTTCTTCTACAACCTTGATGACGATGATTATTAAAAATGGTCTTGAACCCCTTTTATGATTAAGCAGTGGAATGGAATCTACGGACAAACACCTGCTAAAAATTTTTTAACAAAAATTATAAATTCCTCTAATATCCCTCATGCTTTTCTATTTACAGGTAAAGATGGAATTGGAAAAGAATATGTTGCTATTGAATTTGCAAAACTGATAAATATAAAAAATCTTTCCCCTGATAAAATTGATAAAACCTCATCATCAATTTCAAACTTTTTAGAACCATATATAAAATATATCTACCCTTTACCAAGGGGAAAAAACGAAACGGATAAAGACGGACCTTTTGATAAACTTAGTGCCGACACTTTAGAGGAAATCAAAAATAATTTAAAAGAAAAAATTATTAATCCATACTTCAGCATACGGTTGTCTAATATTAAAAATATAAAAATCAGCAGTATACGTGATATCAAAAAATTTATTTCTCTTGATTATTCTGAAATATCTTATCGAATTATTTTGATTTCTTTTGCACATCTAATGAGTATCGAGGCACAAAATGCCTTACTTAAACAACTTGAAGAACCACCGGCAGGAACCGTATTTATTTTGTGCACATCCAACCCGTCACAATTAAGAGAAACAATAATATCTCGTTGCTGGGAAGTAAATTTTTTACCCTTAAGCATAGATGAAATTAGAGAAATACTAGAATCCAAATTTGGAATTGAAAAGGAATTGGCTGCTAAGGTTGCTGTATTCTCAAACGGTTCCGTTACAGAAGGTCTAAATTTAATAGAAAATAATTTTAAGGAAATGTTTGAAGATACAATTCAAATTTTAAGATATTCATTTGCAAAGAAATATAATTCAGCTTATAATATCCTTAATAAATATACTTCAGTAAATAATTCTACTTCCTTTAAATTATTATTTAAAATGATAATAATTTGGTTGAACGATTTAACAAAAGAAAAAAATAATTTAACAAATATTTATTTTGAGGAACACAAAACTACATTAGAAAAATTTAATTCTAAGTTTTCTTTTCTTAAAGTTACTCCTTTAGTTGACAAGTTAGACCAATTTTCAAACTTAATTGATAGAAACATAAACCATTCTATAATTGCCTTGAATTTAGTAAATGAACTGGCGGCATTTATAAGATAAATCCATCTTTTAAGAAATCACATTCTTTCTTAACAATTGAATGATTAATTGGAAATGTTTATTACTGCATTTTTGTTTAATTTTATTTATCAATAATTAAACGGTTTTTTATTTTTTTTAAAGGATATAAACAATGAAGAAAGTAGTAATTGTGTCTGCAAAAAGAACGCCTATAGGTTCCTTTTTGGGTTCACTATCCTCTTTATCAGCAGGTCAATTAGGAAGTACAGTAATTAAAGATATAGTTAATGAAACGAACATCGATATAAATAATATTGATGAAGTTATAATGGGAAACGTATTAACAGCAGGGCAAGGTCAAGCCCCTGCAAGACAAACTGCAATATATGCTGGACTTCCGCTTAAGACAGAATGTTTAACTATAAACAAAATGTGCGGAAGCGGTCTTAAAGCTGTTATGCTTGCACAACAGGCCATTTTATGTGACGATGCTGATGTTATTATAGCCGGTGGACAAGAGAGTATGTCTAACTCACCATACTTATTGTCTAAGGGAAGAACAGGCTACAGGCTTGGTGACGGTAAGATAGTTGATTCAGTTGTAAAGGATGGACTTTGGGATGTTTACAACGACATACACATGGGCAGTTGTGCTGAATCTTGTGCAAAAGATTTTAATTTTACAAGAGAACAACTTGATGAATTTACTGTTAATTCATATAACAAAGCCCTTGAATCTCAAAAAAGCGGAAGGTTTAATGATGAGATTACCAAGGTAATTATTAAAGGTAAAAAAGAAGATACGGAAGTAAACGTTGATGAAGAACCGGGAAAAGTAAGGTTTGAAAAGATACCTAATCTGAGACCTGTTTTTGAAAAAGACGGCGTCGTTACAGCAGCAAATGCTTCAAGCTTAAACGACGGTGCTGCTGCATTATTAATAATGAGTGAGGAAAAAGCTAAAGAGCTTGGATTAACTCCTTTAGTTGAAATTACAGCACAAAGTTCAGCAGCAAAAGCTTCTATTGAATTTACAACTGCACCTGCCGATGCTATAGAAAAGGTATTAAAGAAAGCAAATCTAAAAATAGATGATATTGACTTGTTTGAAATTAATGAAGCTTTTTCTGTTGTGTCATTGGCAGTTAATAAACTATTAAATCTTAATCCCGAAAAAGTTAATGTAAATGGGGGAGCAGTGGCTTTAGGTCATCCTATTGGCGCAAGTGGAGCAAGAATTTTGGTAACTTTGATTCACGAAATGAAAAAGAGAAAATCAAATTACGGATTAGCTTCATTGTGTATAGGTGGAGGTGAAGCATCTGCTTTAATTGTTAAGAACTACACAAACTGAGAGAAATAAAATGAATATTAAAGAAGTTTCAATAATTGGTGGGGGAACGATGGGTAATGGAATAGCCCACGTTTTTGCTCAAAATGGTTTTCACGTTAATCTTGTGGAGCAAAACCAAGAATTTTTAGATAGGGCTATCGCTGCAATAACAAAAAATTTGGATAGACAAGTTAAGAAACAAACAATTTCTAATGAGAACAAGGAGCAAACACTTTCTAACATCATTCCCGTAATCGGTATTTCAAACACACCGACTGATAGTGATTTAGTAATTGAAGCTATTTATGAGAATAAGGATGCAAAGCTTAGTATATTTAAGGAATTAGATGATATAGTCAAAGCTGATTCTATATTTGCCAGTAATACTTCTTCTATCTCGATTACAGAACTTTCCGCTGATTATAGAGGGGAGCAGTTTATTGGAATGCATTTTATGAATCCGGTACCCATTATGAAATTAGTCGAAATAATTAGGGGATATTCAACAAGTGATGCTACATTTCAAACAATAAAAGACCTATCGATTAAACTCGGTAAAACACCTGTTGAAGTTTACGATTTTCCGGGTTTTATATCTAACAGAATATTAATGCCTATGATAAATGAAGCAATCTTTGCATTGATGGAAAATGTTGCATCGGCAGAGGATATAGATACTGTTATGAAACTTGGCATGAATCATCCAATGGGACCCTTAACTTTAGCAGACTTTATTGGATTGGATGTATGCCTATCAATTATGGAAGTATTATACAACGGTTTTAATGATCCTAAATACCGACCTTGCCCATTATTAAAAAAGATGGTTGCTGCTAAAAAGTTAGGCAGAAAAACCGGTGAAGGTTTTTTCAAATATGACAGGTAGATTTTCAAACTAAATCCTTTTTACTATTTTAAATGCAGAAGAATAACGATCATTCAGGTTATATATTATTAAAAAATTTCAAAACTTTTAATAGTAAATTACGTAGCAAGATATTTAAATTCACGATGCCTGAGTATACAATTTTTAGTTTGTATGCTATCATAATAGGAATTATTGCAGGTCTCGGTGCCGTCCTTTTCCATAATTCTCTTGAAATGCTTAATGCATTATTTTTTGAGCAAACAACAAATGGATTATATTTCTTTGGTACGGCAGTTGTTATAATTCTACCTGCTATTGGAATGTTAATTCAAAGTTTTATGATCAAAGGATTCCCAAAAATCTCTAAAAGAAAGGGGGTTTCCGATGTAATAAAAGCTGTGGCATTTAGAGGGGGTCACATTTCTTTTAGGACTACGATTTTTCATTTTATTGCTCCTGCAATTTGTATTGGTACGGGTGGAACATTAGGACCTGAAGGACCTGCTGCACAAATTGGAGCAGGTATGGCAAGTAAAATAGGGGAGATATTAGGGCTTTCTGCAACCAAGGTTAGAATATTTACAGCAGCCGGTGCAGCAGCAGCAATCTCTGCAATATTTAATTCACCTTTAGGTGGTGTTTTTTTCGCATTAGAGATTGTTTTATTAAATGACTTTCAAACACCAACTTTCTCCGCTTTAATACTGGCTTCTGTTACCGGAAGTACGGTATCTAGAATATTTTTAGGCAATGATCCTCCGTTTATTTTTAGTACTCCGCACATAGGCAATTATTCCAACTTTTATTTATATATAATTGTTGGTCTTTTTGCCGGAATATTATCACTTCTGTTTATAAGGTACTCTTCAAGTGTTGATCATCTATTTAAACACAAAATATACAAACATATACCTCAGTGGGTAGGAATGTTAATAGTGGGACTCCTGGTGGGAATAAGCGGATATTTTTATAGTGAAATTTTTGGAGTAGGATATAAGGCTATAAATGAGATACTAGCCTCTTCAATTACTTGGAAAGTAGTGCTTATTCTTTTAGTTCTCAAGTTTGTTTTGGTTCCACTTACTTTGGGATCGGGAGCTTTTGGGGGTATGTTTTCACCTTCACTTTTTCTTGGAGCTTGCTTTGGTTATTTATTTGCATATTCTCTCAATTATTTTTGGGGGCTTAATTTAGACCCGGTTATATTTATTTTGATATCAATGGGAGCAATGTTGGGTGGCATAAATACCATACCTATTTCTTCAATTTTAATAATCTTTGAGATGACTCAGAATTATTCATTTATATTACCTTTAATGTTGGCTGTTATTATTAGCACTACTTTAGTACAGATTGTTATTAAAGGTTCTATCCAAGTGAAGCATTTGGAAGCAGAAGGTTATAAAATAAAAGCAGGGAAAGAACTTAATATATTAAAATCAATTAAGGTCTCTGACTTAAAGTTAGATACAATTGGATTATTAGATGAAAATACGCCTTTACCCAAATTAGTAGCTAAAATTATAGAAAGTCCCAACAGTACATTTTATACAGTCGATAGTGAGGGGAAGATTAATGGAGCAATTACAGAATCGGAATTAAGACCAATTATTATTGATTATGAAACTTTAAAGAATGTTATTGTTGCCAAAGATGTGATTAACCCTAAAATAATGACTATTGATTTATCAGATGATTTAGATTATGTCCTTAAGTTATTTAGCAAAAAGGACTTAGACCAATTTCCCGTTATAGATAAAGAAAACCCTGATAAAATATTAGGTGCAATTTCTCGTCAACAGGTTTTAAAGGCTTATAATCACGAAAGTTTAAAATATAATTTAGCTGACGGTCTTTCTACAGAGTTAAAATCGATGGAGCAAGACGACTCAGCCAAAATAGCTAAAGGATTTTCTATATTTGAACTAAAAGTCCCATTACAATTTACCGGAAAAACATTATCTGAATTAAAATTAAGAAACGAATATAAGGTTGAAGTGTTAATGATTAAGAAGAGCCATTCGATATTAGATGATAATGAAGAAGAAAGCATTCTAACTCCTGATCCGGGTTATGTATTACAGAGAGAAGACTTATTAGTTCTTTTTGGACAAGATGATAAAATAGCTGATTTTGTTAAGGTTTGTAAAGATAAACGTACATTTTAGAATTCCAATATTGTCCTATAATGTATATTATGTAAACTATGTGATTCCTTTGTTTTGCTATATAACTAAATCTTGATTTAGTTATATAATCCCCTTCAATTTAAAATAAACCAGAATTATAGTTATAGTAATTATTACCCAGATGATTGGGTTACGTTTATTCCTGCGGATTGCTTTGAGCTGTCTTCTAAAACCTAATTTCTCTTTCTTTTTTTCTTTTTCATCTTCATCAGGTTTGTAAAATTGAGGAGTGTAATCAAATTTTCTATTTTTAAATTGTTTCATAAACATTCCCATAATATACCTCCTAATTTAATAATGCATTTAAGAAATTATCTGGGTCAAATTCTTGCAAGTCATCGATTCCTTCGCCAACGCCAATATATTCAATAGGTACTTTCAATGAATCGACTATTTGAAAAACAATTCCTCCTTTAGATGTTCCGTCTAATTTTGTAAGTATTATACCGTTTAACTCAATAGTTTTTTTAAATTCTTCAGCTTGAACAAGTGCATTTTGTCCGTTTGTACTGTCCAAGACTAAAAAGGTCTTATCAGGAGCACGGAACAGTACTTTTTCAATAACTCTATTTATTTTAGATAATTCATTCATTAAATTATTTTTAGTATGTAATCTTCCTGCCGTATCAATAATGACAATATCATAATCATCTTTAAGAGCTTTCTCAACTGCTTTATAGGCAATAGATGAAGGATCTGCTCCAATTTTTCCTTGTATGATATCAACCCCTGCTCTTTTAGACCAAATATCCAATTGCTCGCCGGCAGCAGCTCTAAAAGTATCTGCTGCTCCCAATAATACTTTTTTACCTTCTTGCTTAAAGCTATAGGCAAGTTTACCAATCGAAGTGGTCTTCCCTACTCCATTCACTCCTATTATTAAATATACCAACGGTTTCTTTTCATTAATATTATTTTTTGTAACGGAGGTCCCATTTATGTTTTCAAGTATTTTTTTTAATTCATTAAAAATGCTTTGCTTAATAGATGATTCGTCTCTGCCGTTATTTTTTTTAAGATTTTCTCGAGCTTTTGTAATAATTTTTTCGGTAGTATCATATCCGATATCTGCTGAGATTAAGACCTCTTCAATATTTTCAATTACTTCTTTGTCAATTACAGCTTTACCTGTAATTGCTTCAGTTAAACCATCTATTAATTTTTTTTTGGTTTTTTGAAGACCGGATTTTAATATTTCAAATTTATTCATTAGTAACAGTTTTATTTGATTTTATATATTCAAAACCTCTATAAATATATCCAAATAACGAGGCAAAAATTAAAATTATACTTAGATAATAGAAACTCAAAAATAGGCTGCCATCCAAATTTATTTTTAGAATAATTAATATAATTACTATTCCAATAAT
>DRJC01000379.1 GCA_011052365.1 Ignavibacteria bacterium | reverse complement strand
TGTATATTTGTAATCCATTTTATAACAAAGTATTACAGTTTTTTAAGGCAGAAAATATCCCTTTATTTTTAAAAAATGAATAAAAAAGTAGCATTACATACATTAGGCTGTAAATTAAATTTTTCGGAAACATCTACAATTGGTAAACAGTTTTTAGACCGTGGATTTGAGGTTGTTGATTTTAAGAATAGAGCTGACGTTTATTTAATTAATACCTGTACGGTAACGGAAAATGCCGATAGAGAATGCAGACAAATTGTGAGAAGAGCTTTAAGACTAAATCCTGAAGCGCACATAATTGTTAGCGGCTGCTACGCACAATTAAGTCCCGAAGAGATAGCTAAAATTGATGGAGTGGATACTGTACTTGGAAATAATGAAAAATTTAAATTGTTCTCTATTATAAATGATTTCAACAAAAGAGAACTCTCTTGTACCTTCGTCTCTCCGACCAATCAATTAAACGATTTCGGTGCTGCATATTCAACTGATGCCGATTCAAGAACCAGGGCATATTTAAAAATACAAGACGGCTGTGATTATATATGTACTTTTTGCACAATCCCTTTGGCAAGGGGTAAAAGCAGAAGTTTACAGCCTGAAGAAATATTAAATGAATTTAATACTTTGGTTAACAATGGCTACAAAGAAATTATTTTAACCGGTGTTAATGTCGGAGATTACGGAAAACACATCGGTAAAGATCTTTATTCTCTTTTGCTAAAAATGGTTGAGATCCCGGGTAAATTTAGAATTAGAATCAGCTCAATAGAACCCAACCTACTAACCGATGATATTATAGATTTAACAGCAGATAATGAAAAGATGTGCAGGCATTTTCATATTCCGTTACAAAGCGGAAGTTCAGATGTGTTAAAACTTATGCAAAGAAGATATACGACTAATTATTATTCATCATTAATAGAAAAATTAAAAAATAAAATTCCCGATGTAGGAATAGGTGTTGACGTTATTGTCGGAACACCCGGAGAGACCGACATATATTTTAAAGAGACTAAAAAATTTCTTTCCGAATTACCAATATCATATCTACACGTTTTTACCTATTCGGAAAGACCAAACACAAAAGCAGTACAGTTAAGCGGATCAGTAGATAAAGCAGAAAGAAAAAGAAGAAATAAAATACTTAGAATACTCAGTGATAAGAAGAAACATTCTTTTAATAATAAAATGATTGGTAAGGAATTAGAAGTGTTGTTCGAATCCGGGTATTCAGTTGATACCATAAAAGGCTTTACGTCAAATTATGTGAGAGTTGAAAATAGCTATAAGCCTGAACTTGAAAATAATTTTAATAACGTAAAAATATTAGAGGCTAATTCTTATATTTGTAAAGGCAAAATCATAGGCATAAATAATCCTGTTGATTTGCTCGCAGGATAATATTTATATTAAAAGTAATGAAAATAATTATTTTTACAATCCTTTTTGCTCCGGCATTTCTTTTCCCTCAGAGTGAGAATATTTTAAAATTAGAAAACCAGGTTAAGCAGAACCCTGTTGAATTTAGACAAACCAATCCATTACAAACAACAGAGACCTTCCATAAAAAAAGTACCGGACTTGCAGTACTTTACTCATTATTACTCCCTGGTATGGGTGAACTCTATGCCGATTCTTATTCCAGCGGGAAATTTTTTACTGTAGCTGACGGAGTGCTTTGGGGAATTTATTTAGGGGTAAACAGTAGTGCAAATTGGAAGAGGGATAAATACCAAACATTCGCAGTAACGAACGGCGGAATTACAAAAGCCGGCAAAACGGATAAGTACTTTTCTATCATCGGCATTTATTTAAATATAAATGACTACAACAATCAAAAGGCTCTTGAAAGAGACTTTAGTGCAATGTTGGATGAAAGTAAATATTACTGGAACTGGCAGAATAATGAAACAAGGAAACAATACAGGGATACTTGGTCGTCAAGCGAGCAGTCTTTTAACGATCTTAAATTTATAGCCGGTGCATTAATTATAAATAGAATTGCAAGCGTAATAAATGCAGTCCGTTTGGTATCCGCATACAACAAGCAAAAGGAAAAAGAATTAAGCTGGAATGTTTCTGTCGGTATTAAAAGAAGTATAACCTTACCAACAAGTTTAACCCTAAATTTTCAAACAAAATTTTAAACTTAACCAAATTTATGTAGCACAGATTAGTAATCTGTGCTACATAAATTTTGACTCTTCCCTGAAATCATCAAAACCTTTCGATTTAAATTCATTACCGTTTTTATCAATTATCAAACCTTCAGTGTCAGGTAGTTTGTTGATAAGTTTTATTCCTTCAATCGGGGCAAGGACAAAACAAGCTGTTGATAATGCGTCGGCGAACATTACACTTTTATTTATAACTGATACACTTCTCACGCTATTTGCCGGATAACCATTTAACGGATTAAAAATGTGACTGTATCTTTTACCATTTTCAAAAAAATATTTTTCGTAATCACCGGACGTTGCAACCCCGTAGTTATTTAATTTTATTTTATACAGTAATAGATTCACTATACGCGGATGTTTAATCCCTACTTTCCAATTTCTCCCTATTCCTTTTACTTCTCCGCCGATATTTACAAGCGCTTTTTTAATGCCGAACGATTTTATTATATCGATAGCCCTATCAACAGCGTAGCCTTTTGCTATTGATCCGAAATCTAATTGTATGTTTTTCTTTTTAATAATCTCTTTATCAGATATTTCAATATTCTTCCAGCCTGAATTAGCTAATGCAATGTTTAATTTTTTCTGTGACGGGACTGAGGGATTATCTATATTAAATCCCCAGGCAATTGTTAAACTTCCCAAAGAAGGATCGAAAGCTCCGTTTGTAAGTTTCCAAAGCGAATCATTAATTTGAATAAAATTATAAAGCTCATCATTTAATTTTATTTTAATTTTATCGGAATGATTGATTTCCCAAATCGGGCTTTTTTGATCGTAGGTTGAAAAT
>DRJC01000378.1 GCA_011052365.1 Ignavibacteria bacterium | reverse complement strand
TAATTAAACCAATCTTCAACGGGAATATTTTCACTTTTATTGTGGTAATATTCGTTAGTCTCGTTGGAGTAGTTATAATCCTTTTCCCACTCTTTAATATTTTCAACTATTGCTTTAATCGAATCAATTATAAAATACAAATCTTCGTTTGTCATTGTCGGGTGAATGGACATTCTAACCCATCCGGGTTTTTCGGAAAAATCACCGTGGTCAATTTTTTCCGTAATATGTTTCGATTGACAGAGAGTAACGTGAAGCAGGTAATGCCCGTAAGTACCCGCGCAAGAGCATCCACCTCTCATTTGTATACCGAACCTGTCATTTAAAAGTATTACTATTAAATTATAGTGAATGTTATCCACGTAAAAAGAAATTGCACCAAGTCTTTCTTTTAAGTTATCGGCAAGAATATGTAGCCCCGTAATTTTCGGCATTTCTTCAAATACAATATCTACAAGTTCTTTTTCTCTTTTCAGTAAATTTTCGACACCCATTTCTTCTTTTAATTTTATTGCAAGAGCGGCTTTTATTGTCTGAAGAAATGCGGGTGTACCTCCGTCTTCTCTTGATTCGATATTATCAACAAATTTATGCCCGCCCCAGGGGTTTGTCCAGTCTACTGTTCCACCTCCGGGCTGATCGGGAACAATATTGTGATAAAGATTTGAATCAAAAATTAGTACTCCCGATGTACCGGGACCCCCAAGAAATTTATGCGGTGAAAAAAATATTGCGTCCAATTTCATTTCCGGATCTTCGGGATGCATATCAATATTTACATAGGGTGCGGAACATGCAAAATCAATAAAACAAAGCCCGCCGTGCCTGTGCATTATTTTGGCAAGCTCGTAATAAGGCGGAATTACACCCGTTACATTTGAAGCTGAAGTGAATGCACCTATTTTTAACACCCTGTTTTCAAATCTTTTTAAGAGTTCTTTTAAATTATCGACATCAACCTGCCCTTCTTTATTTGGGGCTATCACTTCAACGTCCGCAACAGACTCCAGCCAGGAAGTTTGATTGGAATGATGTTCCATGTGTGTTATAAAAACTACAGGTTTTTGGTCTTCCGGTAATTTTACAAACTTTTGAATTTGCTCGGGTATTCTCAATCCCAAAATTCTTTGAAACTTGTTAACAACTCCTGTCATCCCTGAACCTGCGGTTATAATAACATCGTCTTTACCGGCATTAACGTGATCTTTTATAATTTTATGAGCAAAGTGATATGAATGTGTCATTGTTGTGCCGGTTACACTGGACTCCGAATGTGTGTTGCCGACAAACGGACCGAACAACCCGGTTAGTTTTTTCTCAATCGGTGCATAGAGTCTACCGCTTGCAATCCAATCGGCATAAATAATTCTTTTTTCTCCGTACGGAGTTGTAAATGTTTGATTATACCCGACAGTGTTTTCTCTGTATTTCTTAAAATATTCTTCTAAATTATTCATCAATTTAAATATCTAATTTACATTGTATAATTAATTAGAATGAATGAATGAATGGCTGCATGGTTGTGAGTTAAAATTCTAACATTAATTCATACAGCCCTACATCCATTCAACCATTCATTCTTCAAGTGTTTATATCTGAAATATAACAAATTTCATCTCTCAAAATTATGTAAAATTTTTTACATTCATTTTTTACTTCATCACATATTTACTATTTTTTCATTATCTAACTTACAAATAATACAAAACCCATATTTATAGATGAGATATTTAATAGGTATAGATTACGGCGGAACAAAAACCGATTGCGTTATTGCAAATTTTGATCCCGAAATTTTATTTTCTGCGTCAACAGCAGGAGGTAATTTATTAAAGGTTGGCTTTGAGAAAGCATCGTTAAATATTTTATCTTCAATAGAAAAATGCCTTGAGAATACCAACATAAAATATGAAGATGTTGATCTCGTTTTAATTGGTTCGGCAGGAGCCGGAAGAAAAGAAGACTCGGATAAATTATTAAATGAATTGAAAAGAATTACGGATTTTAAAAACATTAAAATTACAACCGATGCTCACATTGCTTTGGAGGGTGCATTCTCAGGTAAACCGGGTTGTATTTTAATTGCAGGCACGGGATCAATAATTTACGGAAAAGATAAAGAAGAAAAGCTATACCGCATTGGCGGCTTCGGCAGGTTAATCGGTGACCAGGGCGGGGGTTATTCTATAGGAAGAAAAGGATTGATTGTCGTTTCAAAACAATTAGATGGATGGGGAAACAATACTAAAATAACAAATCTAATTTGCGATAAATTTAAGATTAAAAACAAAGAAGATTTAATTTCAAAAGTTTACGGAAACCGGGTTTCCATTCCTGAAGCTGCACCTTTAGTAATTGAAGCAGCTAAAGCAGATGATAAAACGGCAATAATTATTTTGAATGAAGAATCGGATGAACTCATAGAACAAATAACCGCTATGAAGAAAAAGTTGAATGAAGAAAAGTTGAACCTTGCATTTACAGGTTCTCTAATTCAAAATAAAAATTATTATTCAAATCTATTGAGAAAAAAAATAAAAGAAGAACTTCCTTTTGTTGAAGTTACGGAAGCTGAACATCCCCCTGCTGTCGGTGCAGTGCTTCTATCCAAAAAATATCTTGCGGACGGCAAATGACAACGGGTCAATCGAAGAAAGAAGCATGGAAATGGGTGCCTTCACTATATTTTGCGGAAGGTCTGCCTTACATTGTTGTTATGTCCGTATCCGTGATAATGTATAAAAGGCTGGGTGTATCAAATACCGATATTGCCCTTTACACAAGCTGGTTATATTTGCCGTGGGTTATCAAGCCGTTTTGGAGTCCCGTTGTTGATATTTTAAAAACTAAAAGAGCCTGGATAATTGCAATGCAACTTTTGTTGGGTGCCGGTTTTGCCGGGGCTGCATTAACAATACCCACCACAAATTTCTTCCGTTACTCACTTGCATTTCTTTGGCTGGTTGCTTTCAGTTCCGCTACGCACGATATTGCAATTGATGGGTTTTACATGCTCGGTCTTTCAAAACACAACCAGGCTTGGTTCGTAGGGGTTAGAAATACAGCCTACCGTTTCGCAATGATTTTCGGTCAAGGGCTGTTGATAATTTTTGCGGGGTTTTTGGAAACAAGTAATTTTAAAGAATCGGGAAATGTTCCTTTTGCCTGGATGATATCTTTCTTTGTCTTAGCGGGACTGTTCATCCTTTTCTTTTTATACCACAATTTTGTTTTACCAAAACCGGAAAAAGACCGGACAAAAAAAGAGCTAACGTTTACGTTTTTTTCAAAAGAATTTCTTAAAACTTTCACATTGTTCTTTAAGAAAAAACAAATAATAATAATCTTACTTTTCATTTTATTTTACAGGCTGGGTGAAGGACAGCTTGCAAAAATTGCCGCACCTTTTCTGCTCGATGTAAAAGAAGCAGGCGGGTTGGGACTTACAACATCGCAAGTTGGTTTAGCTTACGGTACAATAGGAATTATCGCTTTAATTTTAGGGGGATTATTGGGCGGATTCGTCTCAGCCAAAAACGGGCTAAAGTACTGGATTTGGTGGATGCTTGTTGCAATAAATTTACCCGACCTTGTTTATGTGTTTTTATCCTTTACTCAAACATCAAATTTAATTTTAATAAATACTGCAATTGCAATCGAACAGTTCGGATACGGATTCGGTTTTACAGCTTTTATTTTGTTTTTAATTTATATCTCCGAGGGAAATTATAAAACAGTACATTATGCCATCGGTACAGGGCTAATGGCTCTTGGTATGATGATACCCGGAATGATAAGCGGGTGGTTGCAGGAAATGATCGGGTACAATCAATTTTTTATTTGGGTTAGTATCTCCACAATCCCGATTTTTATTATTACAATCTTTTTAAAAATCGATCCGGAATTCGGAAAGAAAATGGAAATAGGTTAGATATGAAATTAATCAAAAAAACATCTTTTAAGTTTATAATATTATTGATTACGGTTTTAAATTTAAATTTCGTATCTGCTCAAAACTCAAAATTTAATTTTACAAAAGTAGATAAACTAATTCACGGAGCCATAAAAGACAGTGTTTTTCCAGGTGCGGTTTTGCTTATATCAAAAGAAGGAAAAACAATTTACAAAAATGCTTACGGAAATTTTACATATAACAAAAAATCATCAAAGGTTACATTAAATACCATTTATGATTTAGCATCGCTCACAAAGGTTGTTGCAACAACTACCGCCGCAATGATTTGCATTGATGAAAACCTGTTTCATTTGAATGACAAAGTAATAAAATACATCCCGATGTTCGATAATAACGGGAAAGAAAAAATTACGATTAGAAATTTATTAATGCACAACAGCGGATTACCGGCATATAAAAGATTTTATAAATTATATTCTACTGCCGATGAAGTAATAAAAGATATATACGAAACAAAGCTTATTTATAAGACAGGGAGCAAAACCGTTTA
This sequence comes from Ignavibacteria bacterium, assembly GCA_011052365.1. Lineage (GTDB taxonomy): Bacteria > Bacteroidota > Ignavibacteria > Ignavibacteriales > Ignavibacteriaceae. The sequence continues at coordinate 77 of DRJC01000378.1, read as the reverse complement.
TTCCGATTTGAGTATGATAGTGCTTGCAAAGGTAATTGAAAAAGTAACGGGAATGCCTTTTGATAAATTTGTAAAAC
>DRJC01000377.1 GCA_011052365.1 Ignavibacteria bacterium | reverse complement strand
TTGCTTGGAATAACGACTAATGCATTTACAATTAACATCATAATTGCATAGATACCAACTGCTTTAACCGTTAGTATCCCGTTGATTATCCATTTTTCCCCGTTTAACTGAAGCCAGCCTGCTGCCGCCCAAATTAAAAAAGGTGTTGCATAAATCCATACGCGTTTACGCATATCTTTCTGCAATTTATTTACTTGAATTTTTTCTAATGATTCTTTGTTAAGTATGAGTTTTTTTAATGTGACTAATTTTATAATGATGAACAATAAAGTAGAAATAAATATAAAAATTATTACGTTATCGAGAGTTAAAGATTGAGTAATTAACAAGAGAATAAAAAATAGAATAATCAGTCCCTTTTCGCTCGAAAGAAGAATTGTGTTAATTTTTCTTTTCCTTAAAATATTAAACCAAGAATTAAATAATTCACTTACCTTGGTTGTTATTACCATAAAACCCGCAATTAAAAAAAAGATAAAGGAATAATCATTTGTAAAACTACTTGAGAAAAGAGAAAAAATTAATACAACCAACAGAAGAATAATTACAGAAATACTTAAAAACTTAAAAAATAAATTAACAAAAACTTCTTCTTTTTCTTCTCGTTTATAATCGTAATAATATCTTATAAAACCCTGCTGAAAAGATCCGTAAATTAATCCTAAGAATGCAGCTACAGTAAGAATTAGTGCATAAATACCGTATTCGGTAGGACCCATTTGGGATATAATTTTTACTATAATTAAACTTAATATAACATTAATACCCTGACCTAAAATAACCCAAATTATTTCTTCAATGGATTTTGAATTTGTGGAATTCTTTATTACAGAGTAAAACTCAGAAAGTTTTTTCATAAATAATTGTTAAACGTATTTAATCTCTTTTTATCAACATTTAAATGATTCAAACAAACATTTTCTTTAATTTAGATATTAAAGATAGAAGCAGTATTAAGTATAATAATCTATTTTAAAATTATTATAAACAATATAGAAAAAATAGGTCTGATTTTATAAAGAATTTAATAATTTGGATTAAATATTGAACTCTGAAATTGAAATATCTGCTATTATAATAGCAAAAAACGAAGAGTATAATATTGGGCGATGTTTGGAAAGCCTTAAAGATTGTATTGAAGATATAGTTGTTCTTGTAGATGATCAGACCAATGATAAAACAATTGAGATTATCAGGACTTTCCCCGCAGTTAGGTTTTATGTAATAAATTGGAAGGGCTACGCCAAAACAAAACAGTACGCTGTAAGTCTAACTAAAAACGAATGGATCTTATGGATTGATGCCGATGAAGCCCTGACGGATAAATTAAAAACGGAAATAAATAATTTCAAAACATCGGTTCCAAAACATTCGGCATATTCAATGCCGCGTAAAGCATATTTTTTGGACAAATGGATAAAGCACTGTGGGTGGTATCCCGGAAGAGTAACAAGATTATTTAAAAAGAAAAAAGCACAATTCAGTGATAAGCAGGTACACGAACATCTTGTGGTTGATGGAAGCATCGGAGAATTTTCAGCGGACCTCAATCATTTTACCGATCCGGATATTAAGCATTATTTTAAAAAATTTAATGAATATACCTCTTTAGCAGCCGAAGACTTATTAAACGGTGAAAGAAAATTTAAAATATTTGATTTAATATTTAGACCCGCAATAATTTTTATAAAAATGTATTTTATAAAACTTGGGTTTTTAGACGGCATCGAAGGATTTATTTTATCGATATTTTCATCTTTATATGTTTTCACAAAATATTGTAAGTTTTGGGAATTAAAAAAAGGAAAAACAAAAAATGGAAACAGAAAGCCCACTGACTAACGAACAAGTATTATTTATGCAGTTAATTATGCAAAACCAACAAATAGCAATGATGGCTATGGGTAAATTAAAAAATCCTGTAACTAATAAAATTGATAGAAACTTAGATTATGCAAAAGTATCAATTGATACTTTAGATATGATCGCTGTAAAAACAAAGGGCAATTTGAGCGATTATGAAGAAAAATATTTAACCGAAGTTTTAAAAGAATTGAAACTAAATTATGTTGAAGAAGTAAACAAAGATGAAACAACTGACTCGGCAAAATCTTCATCATCTTTAGAAGAAAAATCAGAAGAAGAAAATGGTAAAAAATGACTTCCAAAAAACAAAACAATAAATTATTGAAAATCGGTATTGTTGTTAACACAACAAAAGATGCCGGCATTGATATTGTTTCTTTGCTTATAAAAAAATTAAGAGTTAAGGGATTCACTTTTTATATAACTGATAAAGTTAAGGAAGTAAAAGATAAGCTTACAGAAAAAATTTCCGACAAAAGTTTTTTAAGTATTGATAATCTCTGTAAAAAAAGTGATTTGATTATATCAATTGGTGGCGACGGAACTATGTTGGCAACGGCTTATCAAGCTCAGTTTTATGATAAACCTGTATTTGGTATAAATGCAGGCAAACTTGGCTTTTTAGTTGAGGCAGAGCTTAGTCAATTGGACCTGTTTATAGACGAAATTAAAAATGGGAAATACACAATTGACGAAAGAATGATAATAACAGCAGAGTGTATCGGTCATAATGTTGAAAGAATGTATGCCATAAATGATTTTGTTATTGATAAAGGTGCCTGGCCCAAAATAATCGAAATTACTATAAAGGTTGACGGAGATTTTGTTACTACGTTCAGTGCAGACGGTTTAATAATTGCAACACCAACGGGTTCTACAGGTTATTCTGTTTCAACAGGAGGTCCTATTGTAAATCCCAAAGCGGATGTTATTTCTTTGTGTCCCATTTCACCTCACAGCCTTAACATTCGTCCTTTGGTTTTAGCAAGCAATCAGGAGATTATAATTACAGCAGATTCTCCCTATAAAGATGTTCATATTAATTGTGACGGACAAAGAGTATTTGCTTTTCCACCTCCAATTACCGTTAGAATAAATAAAAGTAAAAAACCATTTAAATTGGTTCATACTTCAATTAATAATTATTTTGAAACCTTACGAAACAAACTAATGTGGGGAATTGACTTAAGAAATAAAAATGGAAATAACGGGGTCTAAAATAAAATTAACTATAATAATCACTTTTTTAAATTGTTTCTTCTATGAAAACTTCTGCTAAAAATAAAAAAATAAAAGATCCGGAAACCTCAACCCCAATGCTTATTGGTCAAGTCAACTTACAAGCATTTCAGGATCCCGCCTTTTCCTCGTGGTTTAATTCAGAATATCAAATGTATAAAATTGATTCAACATCATTAAAAGGCAAAGCTAATAAATTAAAAAATTACGACCTTACTTTAGTACTCGGAACATGGTGTGGTGACAGTAGGAGAGAAATACCGCAGATTTTAAAAATTCTTGATTACTTAAATTATCCAAAAGATAAAGTGAAAATATACACTGTAGACAGAAATAAGAAAGGTTTAAATGATGAGGTTGATTCTTTAAATATCCAAAAGATACCGACAATTATTTTTTATAAAGATAATAAAGAGGCCGGAAGGATAATTGAAAAACCTAAAGTAACTTTAGAAAAAGATCTTGTAAATATTATTTCGAAAAAATAAATCCGTTAGCCAACGGTTTACTTTTCTACTTCCTGCAAAATATTAAGCAAAGTGTCTTTGTTTTCATCAACATCAGAAATATTTTCTTTTACAATATTCTTTACTTTCGTTTTACTTTCTGCTTTTGTCCCCGGGTTGTTGTTATCGTTATAATTTTTATAAACGTAAACTTCATTTTTATAATTACGCAAAACTATTTTTTCTTCATCGTGGTGCAGAGTGTAATTGGGAATAATAGGCACCTTACCGCCGCCGCCGGGAGCATCAATAACAAAATGGGGAACACCTAAACCACTTGTATGTCCGCGTAAATGTTCATAAATATTTAATCCCGTTTCAATTGATGTTCTAAAATGGTTTGCTCCTTTTGTTTCATCCGCCATAAACATGTAATAAGCTCTGACCCTTATCTTTAACAATTTCTGCATCAACTCTTTTACTACATCCGGATTATCATTTACGCCTCTCATTATAACCATTTGATTACCGACCGGACATCCTGCATTTGCTAATTTTTCACAAGCTTCAGTGCTTTCAGGTGTTATTTCCCAGGGATGATTAAAGTGAGTGTTAACATAAACCGGGTGATATTTTTTTATTATGTTACAAAGATTATCGGTTATTCTCTGCGGTAAAACACAGGGCATTTTTGTTCCGATTCTAATTATTTCAATGTGAGAAATACTTCTTAATCTACTTAAAATTTTCTCAAACATATTATCGGTTAACATTAAAGGATCGCCGCCCGATAATATTACATCCCTTATTTCTGTGTGTTCTTCTAAATATTTAAAAGCACTTTCCAAGTTCTTCATAGAAATTTTTTCATAATCCCCGACTTTTCTTTTTCTTGTGCAGAAACGGCAGTACATTCCGCATTGACTGGTAACAAGGAACAAAACTCTATCGGGGTAACGGTGTGTAATGTTTGGAACAGGACTCATAGAGTCTTCCATAAGTGGATCCTCTTTAGCATCAACGTCTTCCAATTCTTTTTTATCCGGAACACATTGCAACCAAATTGGGTCACCGGGATATCTAATAAGACTGGCATAATATGGATTTATTCTTGCTTGAAAAAATTCATCCAATTTTTTTGCAACATCTCTGTCCAATCCAAACTTTTCAACAAGTTGATCGACAGTATGAATACTGTCTCTTATCATTTGTTGCCACAGTTCCATAATTCATCCTTAAATGTTTCTAAATTTTTTACCGTAAATAATTAGATTATTATTTATGTTATAAAAATCATTTATCTGCGAAATAATCTTAAAATCATTTTTTAAATAAAAGTTTCTTGTCTTTTTATAATTATCCTTTGAAGAAGTTTCAAT
>DRJC01000376.1 GCA_011052365.1 Ignavibacteria bacterium | reverse complement strand
TTCAAGCTTATCTCGGTATTTTAATTAAGCACCAGGAAGCTATAATCAGCGGTAACATTGATGAACTGGAAAAGACAATTAAAAGCGAAGGTGCTTTATCAATTGTAGTAGAAAATTATAAAAATAAAATTGTTAATGTAATTAAAGATTTATCCGGTAAATATTTACTCAAATTGAAAAATTATAGACTCTCTGATTTTATCACTGCTGTTAAATCTAATGAGAGATATGACACAGATAAACTGAGCAAAATGCAAAACTCTTTAACGAAAATGGGAAGTGAAATAATTAAAGTGAACAATCAAAACAAACTGCTTATCGATCAGGCAAGATATTTGATTAAGGGAACCATATCTATAATTGTTAATGAAAACAATGTACCGATTCTTGACAGGACAATTTAAATGGGAATAAGCAGACTCTTTAATATTGCACAAAAAAGTCTTGGGGTTTATCAGGGAGCGCTTGATGTAACTGCAAATAATATTGCTAATTCATCAAACGCTGATTATTCAAGGCAGCGAGCCGTTATTACAAATGAAACCTCTCAGCAAATAGGTCGTCTTTCCTGGGGTACGGGCGTTAAACTGAGTGATATTCAAAGAGTAAGAGATACTTTGGTGGATCAACAAATAAGAGCAAACAATCAAAAATATTCTGATATGAATCAAAGGAATACTATTCTTGGTCAGGTAGAAAATCTCTTTTCTGAACCCTCAGATATTGGGCTGTCGGGTTTATCCTCTGCATTTTATAATTCTTGGCAGCAACTTTCGGTAACACCTAATTCAGTAGTTCTTAGGAATAATGTTATTCAGGCTGCAAAAAATCTTAGTATAAAGGTTAAAAATATAAATGATGGTTTAGACACTATAAAATCAAATATTGTTTCAGAAACCAAAGATAAAGTAAATTCTATAAATATCAATATTAAGCAAATTCAAAGTTTAAATTCACAAATACTAAAAGGTAAAACTGCCGGTGTAAATAAGAATGCTCTAATGGATCGTAGGGATAAAGTTATTGATGCTTTAAGTAACCTGGTAAATATTAATGTTTCTTATGACTCGAATAATTCTGCTATTGTCTCAATAGGAGGTGTATTTGTCGCTGATAAGGCAAGTTTTGTACAATTTAAATCGACAGTTATAAACGGAAAATTAAAAATAACTTCTCCTGATGGAACTTCAACACCTAATTTAAATGGCGGTGAATTGTTTGCATTGACCGATACATTTAACAATAATATTCCGGGTTACCAAGCATCACTGGATGGTTATATTAATAACTTGGTTAATTCTTTAAATGGACAGCATACTAAAGGATTTACACCTACAAACCCATCTTTAACGTCGATAAAATTTTTTGATGGTTATGTAAAAGGTGAACTTAAAATTAATTCAGAAATACTTAATGATCCGAATAAAATAGCAATTTCTAAAGATGGTACTTCAGGCAACGGTGAGATTGCTTTAAATATAGCCAACCTTTTTACACAAAAAGACTCTAATGGAATTACTCAATTGGATAGTTACATAAATTTAATTGCTCAGATAGGAAATGACAAAAAATCAGCTGTCGATACTTCTGAGGCTTATAAATTGTCGTTAGATCAACTCCAAAAACAAAAAGCTTCTGTCTCAGGAGTTTCAATTGACGAAGAGATGGCAAATGTAATTAGATACCAAAGGTCTTATGATGCATCAGCAAAGTTAATTAAGGTAGCAGATGATATGTTACAAACTCTTATAAATATATTATAGAATTATGAGAATATCTGATTTAATGTTAAGCAATGATTTTGTGACTAATTTTAACAAATCAAAGACAAAAGTTAATGATCTGCAAATACTAATTGCAACGGGCAATAAAATCAACAAACCCTCGGACTCACCGGAAGCGACTTCCAGGTTGCTTGGGTTAAGAAATCAATCACAACAAATTGATACGTATAATAAAAATATTGAGAGTGGGTTATCCTATATGCAGAATACAACTACAGCAATGGAAAGTATTCAAGGAGAAATTACCAATGTAATGGTAAAATTAAGTAACCTTGGTAATGTTGCAGCAAGTAGTAGCCTCAATAATTTTGCAGATCAAATAGATGCTTCACTTAATGAAATATTAAACTTTTCAAATCTTAAATCTAATGGCAAATATTTGTTTGGGGGTACAGATTTTTCTTCCAAGCCATTTGGCTTTTCATCCGACAAATCTGCGATATTAGTAAAAGCCGGAGACATATCGGGTAAACAATCAATAAGAACTTCGCAGAATACTTTTCAAAAAATTAATATGACAGGGACAGAAGTTTTTGGAACTATTGTAAATCAAATTGGAAACATTGATTCAGCTACCGGTATTGGGTCAACGGTTTCAAGTCAGACAAACGTTTATGATACTTCCGGTGTTCAGTATACTCTTAAAGTAGATTATAAAAAAACAGCCCTAAACAAATACACAATGAGTTATGATATTACCGACAGCAGCAACAATTCTGTTTTTACGCAAACACCGGCAACAAAAGCTTTGGCTTTTAATTCTTCAACCGGTTATTTAGAAACTGTCGATGGTCAACCTCCTAAGCAAATACGTGTTAAGCCTGATAAAGCAAATATTGATTTTACATTAGACCAAACATCAATTAAAGAAGCCGGCGGAAGTACCAGTCTTGCTTTTTCTGCAAATCAAAAAATGAACATTTTTAATACCCTGCTAAATATTAAAAATAGTCTTAGAGCGGGAAAAGTTCCTACAGATGAACAGATTAAAAGTGTTTCCGATTTTAACAATAATCTTTTAGATAATATTGCAAAAGCAGGTAATAGTACTAATCAACTAAATAATGCCAAAGACATGCTGAATAGTCAGAAGACACAAATAGAGAAAATCACTTCTTCAATTCAAGGAGTAGATATGGCTAAGGCTATAATGGAGCTTCAAGCTCAGAATTATTTACTGCAAGTTTCTTATAAACTTGCGGCATCCATTTCTACTAAATCATTGTTAGATTATTTATGATAAGAAAAATTGGAACATTTAACGGACTCTTACTAGGAATTCTTTCGATTTTCGGCGCCTTCTTTTTGGAAGGAGGGGCAGTGGGATCTTTGTTCTTACTTCCTCCTTTAATAATTGTTTTCGGTGGTACATTTTCGGCAATAATTATCGGGTTCGGATTTGACAAGTTTAAAAATATTCTCACTCTTATAAAGTTAGCTTACTTTCCTAAAAAATATAATTTGAAAGACATTATAAATAATTTGGTAGATTTTTCGATAATATCTAGAAAGGAAGGCTTGTTATCTATCGAAAAGAAAATAGATAGGCTGGAATATTTATTTCCCAAAAAGCTGATTAAATATGTAATTGATGGCTCACAAGCAGATGCGTTACAGAACATTGCTGTAATAGAGATAAATGCTATGCAAGAACGGCATTTTTCAAACATTTTTATTTTTACAAAAATGGGTGGATATGCTCCGACTATGGGAATCATCGGTACGGTTATGGGTCTGATTATGGCTCTTGCTAGTGCAAGCGGTGATCCAAGTTCACTTATAAAAAATATTGCCTCTGCATTTATAGCAACTTTATGGGGGATTTTTAGTGCAAATATTTTATGGTTACCAATTGGTGATAAGTTAAAAAAATGTCATATGGAAGAAAAAAGGATGATGGAACTTTCCCTGGAAGGGATATTGGCTCTACAGAGTGGAGAGATTCCATCGGTGGTAAAGGCAAGGTTAATAAGCTTGATGCCACAAAAAGAACAACAAAAAATGTTGAATCTTTAAATTCTTCCGAATCTATGTTTGGTGAAGATAGTGACAAGGATCGCTATCTTATTACGTATGCTGATTTAATAACATTATTATTAGGATTATTTATCATTTTATATTCTGTCTCAAATATTGACTCGGGCAAATACAGCAAGATGATTTCTACTGTTGGAGATGTCTTTGGTAATGGGAACAAGGTTATTAAAATAGAATCGAATATTCTACCAAGTGTAAATAATCAGCAAGATGCTCTAAAAACTAAGTTGATAAAACTTATTGATAAATATAATTACAAAAATTCCATTAGATTAGATGAAAATGCGAGAGGAATAACTATTCATATTCTTGAAAATATTCTCTTTACTTCCGGAAAAGCTAATTTGAATGCAGGATCAAAAGAAGTTTTAAATAGACTTGCTGTTTTATTAAAAGAATTACCAAACGATATAAGAATTGAAGGACATACTGATAATGTACCGATCCACAATTCAATTTTCCTTTCCAATTGGCACCTTTCAGTTACAAGGGCTTTAAATACAGCATATTACTTGATAAACAACGGAGGACTTTCGGCTGATAAAATTTCAGTAGTAGGTTTTTCTAAATATAGACCTATTGAAAATAACAATTCCAAGGCTGGAAGAGCAAATAATAGAAGAGTAGATATAGTAATAATAAGAAGAAATAAAAATGAAAATAACATCTTACCAATTTGGCGAAATTGAATATACTCAGGAACACTTAATCAATTTTTCATCCGGTTTATTTGGTTTTGAAAATCTGAGGAATTACCTGCTGATAAAAATAGAAGAAGAAATATTCTTTTGGCTTACTTCTATTGAAAAACCGGAAATTATTTTTCCATTAATTGGGATAAGAGTGATTGACGATAAATATCCTGAGGTGATAAAGCATGAGGCATTTGGTATAGTTACGTTAAATTCAGATTTATCAAAAGTAACTGTCAACCTAAAATCACCTGTTTATATTGACGAAACAACCAAAACAGGTTTTCAGAAAATATTAGATTCTGATAGATACAAAGTAGAGTATAACCTATTTAAACAATGATAAGTGCGGATTATATATGCTTGTTTTAACAAGAAAAACCGACGACGAAATAAAAATTAATTCAGAAATTACAATTAAGGTTTTGTCAATTTCTGAAGGACATGTTAAGCTTGGTATTTCCGCACCGGACAATGTAGAGATATACAGGGGTGAGATTTATGATAAAATAAAAAAGGCAACTATTGAAGCTTCTAAAAGCAGTAAACTCAAGCCCAAAGATTTATCTTCTTTATTAGTAAATAAAATTAGGAAAATGAAAAATGAAAAATGATGAAGAAAAATTAACCATTTTAGTTGTCGATGATTCGGATATGATAAGAAGTTCATTAAAGATCTTTTTTAGTGACTACAATATAAAAGTGATAACAAGCAATGATGGACTGGACGGTATTCAACAGGCTGTTAAATATAAACCGTCATTAATTTTTCTTGACCTTATGATGCCGAGCTTTGATGGGATAAAGATGCTTCAGGTTGTAAAAGTTCTTGACGATATTAAGTTGATACCTGTAATTGTTATAAGTGGAAATACAAATCGTACAAACGTTATTGCATCCTTAGAAGCAGGGGCAGAAAGGGTTATTTCGAAGCCGTTAAAAAAGGCAGTTTTGTTAAAAAATATTAATGAAATTTTAGGCGGTGATTTCTTAAAAGAAGCCAAAAAAATCACACATAATCTCAATATTAATAAAAACGAAATAGCTTTAAAATTAACAGAGTCATTTTTAAAAACTTTTCCTGAAAAGAAAAGAATACTTGAAAGTTCTCTACAAAATCATAATGAAAATAAAATAAAAAATATTGCTCACGAATTAAGAGGTGAGGGTGGGATGATTGGAATTCAAAAATTAAGTTCCTTGGGCGGGTTAATTGAAGACCACTTTACTGGAGAAAATATAAATTGGAATAAAATTAGAACAATGTGTGATCAGGTGTTTGCTATAGTATCTAATTTAGAAGAATTAAATTTGAAAAAGATGGAATAAACTGTGTTTGTAATAATTGGTTTTGCCGTTGTAATTTTATCAATAATCGTAGGTTTCCTAATTGCCGGCGGAGATTTATTTTTACTTCTGCAGTGGTCGGAATTTCTGGTAATTGGCGGGGCTGCGATTGGCAGTGTTTTAATTTCTGCACCAATTTCTTTGTTAAAAAAAATCTTAGCAGAAATTCCTAAAGTGTTAAAGCCGGATCATTTTTCTAAAGATGATTACCTGGAATTATTAAAATCATTTAATGAATTATTCCAGATTGCCCAGAGAGATGGATTAGTATCAATTGAAAGTCATGTAGAGGAACCACAGAAAAGTCAGATATTATCTAAAAGCAAAAAATTTGTTGAAAATGAGATGCTTCGAAATTTCTTTTCCGATACAATGAAAGTTATGCTTTCAGGTGGTGTTCCTCCTTACGAGCTTGAAGATTTAATTAACACTGAAATAGAAACATTTGAATTAGAGAATAAACCAGTCAGTGGTACTATTGCAACTATTGCGGATTCTTTACCCGGGTTGGGAATTGTTGCCGCAGTATTAGGAATTATTGTTACAATGGCTTCAATTGATCAGGGAGCTGAAGTAGTTGGGGAACACGTTGCAGCTGCCCTGGTTGGTACATTTCTCGGCGTTTTAATGTCCTATGGATTTATTAATCCATTGGCTTCAAATGTTGAACACAGCTTTGAAAGTAAATTGAGATTACTACAGACAATTAAATCATGCATAATTGCATTTGCCAAAGGAAACCCACCGATAGTAGCTGTAGAAATTGCAAGAAGGACAATTTTTTCCGATAATAGACCGACTTTTAATGAATTAGAAAATTATGTTAGAGGGAAAAAATAAATAATGGCTGAGGGTAAAGAAAACCAACCGATAATAATCAAGAGGGTTAACAAGCATGGTAGTAAGGGTCATGGGGGTGCATGGAAGGTTGCATATGCAGACCTTGTAACCGCTATGATGGCTTTATTTATTGTTTTATGGATATTAGGTCAAGATCAAAAACTTCGGAATTCAGTTGCTCACTATTTTCAAAATCCAATCGGATTTTCAAATAAAGGAAAGAGCATTTTAACCGGTGATAATTCCGGGTTAACAGGTGTTAATGATGAATCAACTAACAACAAACTTATGTCTCGCATAAAAGAGATGGGAATTCTAAGAGAAATGGGTAAAAAACTTCTCGGTGAATTATCAAAAGATGAAACGTTTAAATTACTATCGGATCAAATAAAAATAGATTTTGTAAAAGAAGGTTTAAGAATAGAAATAGTTGATTCATCGAAAGACCTATTTTTTGAAATTGGTACGGCAAAGCTTACGAAGCCTGCGAAACTTCTATTAGCCAAAATTGGGGATAACCTGGCAAAATTACCGAATAAAATAGTCATAGAAGGACATACGGATTCGCGCCCATATTCAGGGAGCGGCAAAGGTTATACAAATTTTGAATTAAGTGCAGACAGAGCAAATTCAGCAAGGCGAGCCTTAATTGCAGATAGCTTATCCGATACAAAAATATACGAGGTTAATGGTTTTGCTGATAGAAAACTGAGGGACCCGGAACATCCGTTTAGTTTTATAAATAGAAGAATAAGTATAATAGTTAAATTTACGGATGAAGGAAAATGAAAAATATTTTAATAGTAGAGGATAACCAACTAATTATTGATTTTTATAAAATAATTTTAAAGAGAGCCGGATATAATCCTATTATACTTGAAGATAGCGATAAAGTATTGAAGCTACTTGCCACAGAAAAAGTTAGTCTGATTATAATGGATATAAACTTAAGCAATTGTTATCTTTCAGGTGAAAAAATTGATGGGATTAAATTTTCCAACCATATTAAGCATGATAAAAGATTTTATCACATTCCATTAATCATTGTTTCTGCATATACACCGGATATACTAGAGGGACGGGTAGATAACAATTATAAACCGGATTGTTTTTTAACTAAACCAATTTTAGATTTTAACATATTAATTAACAAAATAAATCAATTGGTATTAAATTGAATATAAATAAAATTCTTGTAGTAGAAGATGAAAAAGATACTCTTTTTATTTTAGAAAAACTCTTTTTAAAAAATAATTACGAGGTTTACACTGCTACCAGTGGACAGGAAGCACTGGAAATACTTAAAAAAAATATACCTGATGTAATTGTTGCCGATTGGACTATGCCAATAATGGATGGTATTGAATTATGTGATATTGTTAAAAGAGATGAAAAATACAAGTTAATTTATTTCATTTTATTAACTGCCAGAGCTTCATTAAAAGACCGTGTCGCGGGGTTGGATAAAGGTGCAGATGATTTTCTTGTAAAGCCGGTTCAAAACCAAGAAATTATGGCAAGAATTAGATCAGGAATTAGAATTCATAATTTACAGAATGAATTAAAAAAGATAGAACACGGTAAAGTACTTTTAGAGATGGCGGCAACAATAGGACATAAAATTAATAATCCTCTCAGCAGTTTGTTAATGACAATTAAAAACCTCGAAGATGAGCTAACAGCTGAAGAAAATAAATTTGAAGATGATTTTCAGATAATTAATAAATCCATTGAAAAAATTAAAAAACTTGCGAACGATCTTACCCATATCGAAGTACCCGAAATAATTGATTACACTTCCGATAGCAAAATGATAAAATTAGAATAACTGCCCTAAATTATTTATCCATTTTTTCGATTATAAGATAGGTAAATGGGTATGGTTGATAAAATTAATAAAATAAATACAGGCAGTGACTTTTCTAAATCGAGAGGTCCCAAAATTTATAGGGCGGGTATTCATTCAAAGTATAAACCTGCATTTGATCGTCATGATTCGGTTGATATATCTCCTGCATTTAAATATTTGATTCACGTTCACTGGAGATTAAAAAACTTTAAATATGATACCGATGAAAAATTATTTATCGATTTTATTGTTTCGGGAATAGAATTCCAATTAACAGTTGATCTGATGAATTTTAACAAACTTTCTTCTTTTAATTACCGATTATATAAGGAGATTGTAAACGGTACAAAAAAATGTAAAATAGCTTGTGATGTGACTTCAAAAATTGAATGGATAAATTATGACCATAATTCCGAACTAATTAATTTTTCAGCGTTAAATATTTTCTTTAACCGCATTTTTGATCAAAATATTTATAACGGTTTAACTAATGATGATCAATATTTTATTGATGATTTAGTTGACGGAATTATTCAAGGTATTAAAAATGAATTTGTCCAATTAAATAATCAAGTACTTATTTTTTTTGATAGACTAACAGGAAAAAGAATTCCAAATAATCTTTTAACAATCGAAGATAATCTTGAACCAATATTGATTAACAAAATTAAAATTATAGATGTCTGAAGGCAAAGACCCAAACAATTTATACAATGTAACTGATGATGATTTACTTACTGAAGTAGAGTCGTTCGGTATGGTGCCGGATAACACACCCTTGATTATTGTAAATGATTTATGTGAAGTAATGTTTTCGAATGATTCATTTAAGAAAACTTTTCATCTAAATAGTGCCCAGGATTTTTTTGATTTTACCACAGACCCTGATCTTAAATACCTGATCAAAACATTAAGTAGTCGCAACTACGTTAACTTTCAATTTGATTTAATTATTTCATCTGAAAATGATTTTGATAATAACCTTTTCAATTTGGAAATAGAACGGATTACCCTGGAAAATAAAAAATACAACTCAATTACATTAAAGTCATTAAAAGAAAACTCCCGGTTTGAAGAAAGAATTAATAATCTTCATTTTGCCCTTGAATATGGAATGATTCCCGTAATAATTATTGACAAAGATGGAATAATAAAATATTCAACAACATCTTTTGAAAAGATATTAAAATTCAATATTGAAGAAATATTTAACAAATCTATCTCTAAGGTTTTATCGGCATTTCTAACGTCTAAAGAAAAGATCCTTTTTGAAAAATCAATTATTGACAAAAAAATATGGTCAAAAACAATTTCCAGAACACTATCAAATGACAACCTGGAGTACTATGAGATAAAGCTTAAGCCAATATATAAGGGAGGGGACGACGTTCCGAGTTTTATTTTAACAGCAAATGATATCACAGACTATGTACTAAAAAACTTGTTTGTTAAAAAATCTGAAACAAGGCTCAAATATATCATTAATAATATTTCGGACCTATTATTGATTTTCCAAAAAAGGGGGGATGAATATTTATTTGAAAATGCTAATGATAATTTCTGTAAAATATTTTCTATTGATAAAAACCAAGCATTAAACAAGAATCTTAATTCATTAATAGATAAATCTTTTTTTCTCCAACTACAGCTTTCAATTCATGAGTCTTATTTAAACGATAGTCCGATAGTTGAATTTAATTATAGAAGTTTACAAAACAGAACATTTAGTGCCAAGATTACTTTTATAGGAACCGAATCGTTTGAACATACATTGTATATCCTAAGTATGCAGGATATAACCGACCAGGTATTATATAGGGAACAACTCGAAAAAGCTTATGAAAAGGAAATAAATTTGAATAAGCTTAAGACTGCTTTTCTTGAAAACATGTCACACGAAATACGAACACCATTCAATGCAATTCTTGGTTATTCAGATATAATTGATGATTGTATTGAAGATAAAGATTATGATACTATTTTAGATCTAATGTCTTCTTTAAAAGATGTCTTAAATAGAGTACTCAAGTTGTTCACTAATATTGATGAAATCTTTCAAATAACCTCCGGTGAACTGGAGATAGATTTTGTTACACTTAATATTAATCAAGTATTAAAAGCCGTTTACAACAACCGAATTCAAGAGGTAAAAAATAAAAATCTTGAATTTAAAGTGGAGCTTTATAAAGATGATTTATACATTAGAATAGACTGGACAAAATTTGAAAAAGTACTAAATTCACTTATTGATAATGCAATTAAGTATACAAATAATGGAAACATTAAATTAAGTTCCAGGTTCTTAAAAAATAAAGTGGAAGTAAGAATTGCCGACACAGGGAAAGGTATTAAAACGGATAACATTAGGGGGCTATTTGAACCTTTTGTACAAGAAGAAGAAGCTTATATAAGGAACTATGAAGGCGCCGGACTTGGGTTAACAATTGCATATAAATTAACTCAATTAATGGATGGAGAATTTGAAATAATAAGCGAAGAAAATAGAGGTACGGAGATCATACTTACGTTTCAATCAAGTGTTAGTTCCAACTAAATATTAATAAGTTTACTGTGGTTTTTGTGAACGAATCAATTTTTAATAATAGCTCGAAATAGATAGATTACCCCCAATTGTAAAAGTTAAGTTATTCGCAGACAAAAAATCTTAAATAAAAAAGGTCGGACTTGAAGCCCGACCTTTATATCGTTGATTGTATTTAAGTTTCAATCAACCTTCCATTTTGCCTAACAGAATATTCCTTACTTAATTTATCGTTTGCAACATCATTAGAAGAATCAATTTTAAATTG
>DRJC01000375.1 GCA_011052365.1 Ignavibacteria bacterium | reverse complement strand
CCCGCCCGTGCACGTAATCTCTCTTCAATATCCTTCATAAAAGAAGATTCAGGTGCAACTGTATTGTGAACAGCTTTTGCACCGAAAGAGCAAACACTTTGTCCTTTGTTTACCGGATTGGTTTCAAAGGCTAATTTTTTAATATTCATTAAATGCTTAGCCGAAACGTTATCTGAAATAATTGAACCGCCCAAAGTACCCGGTCCCAATGTCATTGATGGATTCAATGCGGTAGTGTAACCCACTGCACCTACAGATGCGGGAGTATTTACCAAAATTCTGAATGCAGGTTTTTCCAAAGCAAATTTCATTATTATTTCTTCGTCGTTGGAGTGTATAACCATTGTGTGTCCCATACCGCCGAAATTAAGGAGTTCAATACTTTTGTGGCATCCTTCAAGCCAGCCGTCAACCGTGTAAAATGCAAGCATCGGTGAAAGCTTTTCCATTGAAAGCGGCTCGGACTTACCGACGGCGTTACACCTTGCCAGCAAAACAGTAGTATTATCCGGAACGGTAAAACCGGCATACTCGGCTATAAATTTAGCGGGCTTGCCAACAATCCCGGGATTTATTCTGAAGTTTGTGTGAATAGCTTTTTCTAATTTTTGTTTTTCTTCGTCATTTACAAAATAACCACCGAGAGCTTTTGTTTCTTCAATAACTTTCTCTTCCAAAGATCTGTCTACAATCATCGCCTGCTCAGATGAACAAAGAGTACCGTTATCAAATGTAGTTCCGTAAATTATATCGGCAACAGCTTTTTTATAGTTGGCAGTTTTTTCTATAAAGGCAGGCACATTACCCGGACCGACACCGTACGCAGGTTTGCCCGCACTATAAGCCGATTTAACCATCGGTGTTCCGCCGGTTGCTAAAATTACGGCAATATTTTTGTCCCGCATTAAAGCTTGCGTTCCTTCGATAGAAGGATTGGTGATACATTGCATCAAACCTTTTGGAGCACCTGCATTTTCAGCAGCTTCGGAGAGAATTCTTAAAGATTCGGCTGTGCAGTTTGCGGTTTTCGGATGTGGGCTAACTACAATTGCGTTTCTCGCCTTCAAAGAAATAAGAGCTTTATACATTGCCGTTGAAGTTGGATTGGTTGAAGGAACCAACGCACAAACAACACCCATCGGTACGGCAATTTTTACTATCTTTCCGTTTGCTTCGGTACCGATTACTCCCACGGTTTTTAAATCTTTAATAGATTCGTACACGTTTTTAGTACCGAACTGATTTTTAATAATTTTGTCCTCTACTTTTCCGAACCCGCTTTCTTCAACAGCCATTCTTGCAAGTCTTTCCGCTTCGGCATAGCCGGCTTCAGCCATAGCTTTAATAATTTTATCGACTTGTTCCTGGTTGAAATGTTTAAATTCCGATTGTGCTTCTTTTGCAGCTCTTGCAAGGTCGCGTGCTTCTTGAATCGATTGAAGGTCTTGATCTAATGCCATAACATTGCCTTTTGGATAAATGGTTTATAAATATATCTTTTGTTGGAACAATTTTCAAATGGTTTATTAAAAGGAATTATACTCTGCCACCGAATGGTCGGTAGCAGCATCAAAATTAGAATAAGAACAAGCTCACTTTTGCCATTATTCTTATTGCATATTAGCTTTTACTTAATAAAAAATAAATGATAAACGGTAAAAATTTTTTTTTGAATTTCAAAAATATTAATTAGATTAATTCTGCTATAGTATTCTATTTTAACCTTTACAAAAACCAAGTAAAAAATTAGGAGTATCTTATGAATACCAAATCGTTCAGAAATTATTTTAAAACATTTTTAACTATTTCTGTAATATTGTTTTCAACATTATCTTTTGCTCAAATCGACACCTCACTTTTTAAAGGTGTTTCTGCAAGAAGTATCGGTCCCGCAGGTATGAGCGGTAGAATTGCATCAATAGATGCAGTAGTTTCAAACCCAAACATAATTTATGTGGGTACTGCAACCGGCGGTGTTTGGAAATCAGTTGACGGGGGAACAACCTGGAAACCGATTTTTGATAAAGAGCCTGTTTCATCCATCGGCGCGGTTGCCATCTATCAAGCCAACCCTTCAATTGTTTGGGTAGGTACCGGCGAATCAAATATCCGTAATTCGGCAGGAGTTGGAAGAGGCGTTTATAAATCATTAGACGGCGGAAAAACCTGGATTGATTTAGGACTAAAGAAAACAGAAACAATTTCTAAAATTTTACTTGATCCTACAAACCCGGATGTCGCTTATGTTGGTGCACTCGGTACAAACTGGGGAGCTACAAAAGAAAGAGGTCTTTACAAAACAACAGACGGTGGAAAAACCTGGAAGAAAATTCTTTTTGTTAATAATGAAACCGGTGTGGGTGATATGGTAATGGATCCGAATAATCCGAATAAATTAATTGTATCTATGTGGCAGCATCATCGCTGGCCCTGGTTTTTTAAATCCGGTGGTCCCGGCAGCGGAGTTTACATGACTGTTAACGGAGGGGAAAATTGGAAAAAGTTAACAAGCAAAGACGGATTCCCTGAAGGTGAACTTGGTAAAGTAGGATTGGCTATTGCACCGGGCAGAACTAATATTGTTTATGCATTGGTTGAAGCTAAAAAGAGTGTGCTTTTAAGATCGGAAGACGGCGGCTATAAATGGAAAGTTGTGAACAAGAAAAAAGGTGTAAACGTACGTCCCTTTTACTTTGGAAGAATAGCAGTTAACCCCGTAAATGAAAATATTGTTTACAGGATAGAATTTAATTTGAGGGCTTCGGAAGACGGCGGTAAAACATTTAAAAGAATACAAGACAATATACACGTTGATAACCACGCATTCTGGATTCACCCGAATGGTGAGTATATAATTTCAGGAAATGACGGCGGTATTGCTATTAGTCACGATAGAGGAAATACCTGGAGATTTGTTACAAATCTTCCACTTGCTCAATTTTATCATATTGCTGTGGATAATGCTATTCCGTACAATGTATACGGGGGACTTCAGGATAACGGATCCTGGAGAGGTCCAAATACATCTTTTTCGGGTGGAAGTATTTATAATTTTAGTTGGCAGAAAATAGGTGGCGGAGACGGCTTTGATACGAGACCCGATCCTGATAATTCTAATGCAGGTTACTCTATGTCGCAGGATGGTTGGTTAGGTTATTATAATCTTGATACGAAAAACCGCAGAACAATCAAACCGACTGTTTCTGATGTAAAGGATAGATACAATTGGAATGCAGCTTTGGCAATCGATCCTTTTAACTCGTCTACAATTTACTACGGAAGTCAGTTTGTACATAAAAGCACTGATAAAGGATTGACCTGGACAATTATTAGTCCCGATTTAACCACAAACGATTCGACAAAACAAAAGCAAGCAGAAAGCGGCGGACTAACAAGAGACGTAACCGGAGCCGAAAATTATACAACGATCATATCTATTTCACCCAGCCGCGTAAAACAAGGTGTTATCTGGGTCGGAACCGATGACGGAAACATTCAGGTTACTAAAGACGGTGGAAAAACTTGGAATAAAGTTTCCAATTATTTAATTAAGAAAAAAATGATGCCGAAATTTGTGTGGATACCGAGAGTAAAAGCTTCTAAACACGATGCTGGAACCGCTTATGTTGTTGCTAATGACTACCGCAGAAACAATTGGAAAAAGTATGTGTTTGTTACTCGCAATTATGGAAAAACTTGGAAGAACATAGCCAAGAAAAATATTGACGGATTTGTAAGAACGATAGTTGAAGACCCTGTAGATAAAAATCTTTTATTCCTCGGTACGGAAATGGGTTTGTATTATACAATTGACGCTGGAAAAAATTGGACGAAATGGACAAATAATTTTCCTACCGCACCTGTTTTCGGTTTAAAAATTCAGGAGCGTGAAAGTGATTTGGTAATCGGTACTTACGGAAGAGGGATTTATATAATTGATGATATTTCGCCATTAAGGGAATTAAGTAAAAATTTATTGAAGAAAAAATCTCATCTCTTTCAAGTTAACGATGCTTATTTATATAGGTTTTACTCAACCGGCGAGCCGCCTACGTACGGTGCAGGTTCAACGGCTTTCAGAGGAAAGAATAGGAAATACGGTGCATTTTTTACCTACTATTTAGATTTACCCGACAGCTTAAAAAAATTAGAAGGTACGAAAAAAGAAAAGAAAGCCGTCGTTAAAATTATGAAAAATGATTCAACCGTAATTCGTACTTATAAAGCAAAAATGACAAACGGAATAAACAGGATCACCTGGGACTTAAGAGAAAAAGCGTTTAAATCTCCTCTTAGTAAAAACAGGCATGGAGAAGAAATAGGTGGACTTAGTGTACTACCCGGAACGTATATTGTTCAAATAACGGCAGGCGATCAAAAGTTATCCTCAAAATTTGAGGTCAAACCGGATCCACGTTTTAAATATGATGAACCGGTTGCTAAAAAGAATTATGAATTTAATGTAAAAATAGGCAAGCTGACTGAAAAGGTAGCCGATGCTTATAAACAAATCGGAAAAACATTAAAGTCGATTAGGGCTTTCAATTCCTTATCAAAAAATATGGATAGTACAAAAACCAAAGAACTTAAAAAAGAAGCGAAAGAATTAAAAAAAGAGATTGTAAAGCTTAGGAATAAATTAGTACCCGATAAGGATAGAACAGGTTACTGGGATAATTCAGGAATTTTGATGAGTAGACTCGGTAATTTAAGACGTATAAATTATCACGTTTCCGGGCTTCCCGGGCAAAACGCAGTTGTTGAATTTGAGCATGTAATAAAATTATCAGAAAAACTGTTTAAAGAATATAACAACTTGTATGAAACAAAGGTTAAACATTTTCAAGATACAGTAGCAAAATCGGGATTTACAATTTTTAACAAGTTTAAGGAAATTAAATAACCTGACTTATAAAATATTTCTGTTTGTTGTTGGTTAACTAATGGTTATAGTTATTTTATAGAACGCGGATGACGCTGATTTTACGGATTCCAATCCGCGAAATCCGTGTTCTGTTTCTTTCATTAAAGAATATTTCTTAGCTTGGCTAACCCCGTTTTGCTTACAGGAAGTTGTTGTTCGTTTTTAAGGATAACGTTGTAAGTATCCTTTTGGGTTTGCTCAAGGTGTTGTATAAAATCTATACTTATTAAATGGGAACGGTGAATTCTTATAAATAAATTCGGGTCTAAGTGCTGTTCAAAATATTTCATTGTTTTGTTTTTTAAGTAATTTTCTTTTTCAGTGTGTATCATAACATAATCATCCTGTGCCTCTAACCATTTTATTTGCTCGGAAGGGATAATAGATACTTTCTTCCCTTTTTTAATAACTACTCTTTCCAAATAATCAGTCTCTTCTTCATTGTGTTCAATAAGATTTTTAATTATTGCTTTTTGTTTTTCCTTATCGGTTAGATGAGCAAATGCTTTTTGTAAAGCTTCACAAAATCTTTCTTCACTAAATGGTTTTAATAAGTAATCGGCAGCATTTACTTCAAAAGCTTTAATTGCAAAATTATCGTACGCAGTTGTAAAAATAATCACAGGGTGATCGTCCAATAATTCCAATACTTCAAAACCGTTAAGCTTGGGCATTTGAATATCTAAAAAAATAAGATCAGGTTTTAACTCATTAATTTTCTTTATGGCTTCAAACCCATTTGGACATTCCGCTACAATTTCAATATTATCTTTTGTTGACAAGTATTCTTTTGTAATTTCCCGCGCAAGATTTTCGTCATCAATAATGATTATTTTCACTTTATTTTTCATAACAATAGGTTTAATTTAATTCATCGTTCAAAGGAATATACATACTAACACTAAAAGTATCATCTGTTTTTTTAACCTGCAGAAGGTTATCCATTCCGTACAGTAGTTCCAAACGTCCTTCAATGTTTTTTAATCCTATTCCGGAACCATTTTTTGTTTCGGTTTCTAAATCATAATTATTGGTTAGGTTAATTTTTAAGAATTCATTTTCTTGAGTACAGGTTAACGTTAAAGTAACTTTGTCAAGAGTTTCATAAACAGCATGCTTTATGGCGTTTTCAATTAATGGTTGTAATATCATGTTCGGTACTTCAACTTGTTTACATTCCTCATTAATTTTTTCTATGTAATCAAATTTGTCTTCAAATCTAATTTTTTCAATTTCCAGGTATAATTTTATATTTCTTAATTCTTCACTTAACTTATTTTTTTGTTTTTCATTATTTGAAAGCGTGTACCTTAAAAAATCAGCAAGCTTTTGAATCATCACCTTTGCTTTTTTAGGATTTATAGTTGTAAGCGCACT
>DRJC01000374.1 GCA_011052365.1 Ignavibacteria bacterium | reverse complement strand
TACTTCGTTTGCAGGGGTGTTAAAGGAAACTTCAGCAAAAACCTGGATTTTTACAATTGCGTTACTGGGTCCTTTAATTAGAATCTCATTGTTATAGTCATACAGCTCGGATAATAATGCATCATTGCTATTGTCTGTTAGGGATTCGTGCTTGGCTGATAAAACGTTGTTGTGTGTAGTGTTGTTTGTACTGTTAAATGTATATTCGATAGAGGTTATTCCGTTATCTAAATCAATTGCACTTGATTTAAATACACCGTGAACCACAAGGATGTGCAGTAATAAACCTACGAGTAATAAGTAGACAGTGTTTTTACGAATATTTTTATTGCTTTTTTTCAGTTTAATTATAATTCGTTTATGTGGACTAAAGTTTTGGATATATTTTATTCTTTTTGTTAATCATCAATTCAATAATAGACCATCTTGGCGTTATTGTACTCGTTGCAAAAAAATAAGTTCCAATAATGCCCGGAGTCTCTTTTTCTTAACAAAATTAAAACTTAGAAACCCAGTTTCTTAAAGAAACTGGGTTTCTTTTAAAATGTTAAATTCCCTGCTTAATAAGGTAACCATTTGGACAAGAACAATCCTCAGAAGATTTGAGAATAAAAGGCAAATAATGTAGAGCGAAACTTCTACCTCGGCGGTAGACGGGCCTGTTTCGCTTATATAATAACTATTGAAAAGTAGTAAGCGAATTAGGAGATTCGCTCTACAATTTATCGCTATAAAAAATACCCATGTCATTGCGAAGTGTTGTTTACCGAAGCAATCCCATTTTTTACCTTAACAAATTTTTGCAGCAGATTGCTTCATTTCACTCCGTTTCATTCGTAATGACAGTTCTCTTTTTTTTTCCTGTCATTGCTGTAAAAATTACTTAATTCACAGACAGAATTATATCTTAACAGAAAAAAAAAGTATAATATTTAATTTTTCAAAGGTCTCACTTAATAAATTTACATTGATGATTAGCACCATTCTTTGCTTTTATTTTTACCTCTCTTTATATTAACAAATCAATTTTTAATAAATATTATTCCTGATGCAGAAAATTTTAGTTAAGGATTTAGCACAATACGTCGGTAAAGAAATAACATTATACGGCTGGCTTTATAACAAAAGGTCAAGCGGGAAATTAAAATTTTTAATGCTTCGTGATGGTTCAGGTATTGTGCAATGTGTTTATTTCAAAGGTACTGTTACAGAAAAAGTGTTTGAAGATGCAGATAGAATAGGGCAGGAATCATCTATTGAAGTGACAGGGAAAGTAAAAGAAGAACCTCGCTCACCGGGAGGATTTGAACTTGAAGCTACTGATCTAAAAATTATAAGCGAAACTCACGATTACCCGATAACACCCAAAGACCACGGAATTGAATTCTTGATGGACAACCGTCATCTTTGGCTTCGTTCGAGCAAGCAAACTGCAATTTTAAAAGTAAGAGCAAGAATTGTAAAAGCAATAAGAGATTTTTTTGACAACAATGGTTTTACATTAACGGATACACCAATATTAACTCCCTCAGCGTGTGAAGGAACTTCAACGCTTTTTGCAACGGATTATTTTGATTTAGGACAGGCTTACCTTACACAGTCGGGACAACTTTATGCGGAAGCCAATGCAATGGCACTCGGTAAAGTCTATAATTTCGGTCCGACCTTTCGTGCCGAAAAATCTAAAACAAGAAGGCACCTTACCGAATTTTGGATGGTTGAACCTGAAGTTGCTTTTGCCGATTTAAATGATGATATGAATTTAGCCGAACAATTTTTAGAATACATTGTTCAAACAGTGTTGAAAGATTGCGAAGCCGAATTGAAAACTTTGGAAAGAGATACAGCACTACTAAAAAATGTTAAAGCACCGCTGCCAAGAATATCATACGACGAAGCGGTTGATATATTAAAAGATAAAGGTGTTGATTTTGAATGGGGAAATGATTTAGGCGGTGGGGATGAAACAATTATTTCCAATCAATTTGACAGACCCGTTATGGTTCATCGCTATCCTGCCGAAGTAAAAGCATTTTACATGAAAAGAGATTCAGAAAACGAAAAACTCGCTTTGGCTGTTGATGTGTTGGCTCCTGAAGGTTACGGAGAAATCATCGGTGGTAGTCAAAGAGAAGATAATTTGGATTTATTGATAGAAAGAATTAAAGAACACAATTTACCTCAAGAACACTTTGAGTGGTACCTGGATTTAAGAAGGTACGGTTCTGTTCCGCATTCGGGTTTTGGTTTGGGTCTTGAAAGAACCGTTAGCTGGATATGCGGGTTAGATCACATAAGAGAAACGATTCCGTTTCCAAGAATGATTTATAGAAATACACCTTAAAAAATAATTAAGTTAAAAAACAAATGTCATTACAAATAATTTTATTTATAATCTTTGGTACTATCTCGGCAGTATCTTCTGTTTTAATGATGACAGGCAGAAACCTTATTATAAGTGCTTTATTTATGATATTAAATTTTGCAGCACTTGCGGGTTTGTACTTATTATTAAACGCACAATTTATAGCTGTTGTTCAAGTTATTGTTTACGCAGGTGCAATAATGGTATTATTCCTTTTTGTTATAATGCTGTTGAAACCTGAAAACGAAAAGAAATTTTTGGAAGCAAATCCTTCAATTAAAATATTTGCATTAATAATAGGGGCTGTCATTTTTTTCCAGTTGGTATATTTGATATTTTCTTCTACACCTGCTAACCTAAATAATGCTTCCGTAGCAGCCAGTGTTAAAGCCGGAACGATTGAAGAGATAGGCAAACAATTATATACAAATTATATACTTCCGTTTGAAGCTGCAGGCTTTTTATTGTTAGCAGCTACAATAGGGGCTTTTGTTTTAGCAAAAAAGAAATTTGAATAGGGTAAAATGGGAATTCCAATAGAATATTATTTAGTACTTAGTGCATTTATGTTTATCGTTGGTGTAGTTGGTGTGTTGGTTAAAAGAAATGCAATAATGGTATTTATGTCAATTGAACTGATGTTAAATTCTGCAAATTTAACAATGGTTGCTTTCTCATCCTTTTTAGGGAATTCAGTCGGTCAGCTTTTTGTATTTTTTGTAATGACTGTTGCTGCAGCAGAAGCTGCAATAGGTCTGGCAATAATAATTGCAATATTTAGAAACAAACAAACACTTAACATTGACGAAATAAATATTCTAAAATGGTAGAGTTATTAAACATTTTGATATTTTAATTTATATATGGTTAATCTAATATACTTAACAGTTCTCTTTCCTTTACTCGGCTTCATAATTAATGGAGTCTTCGGAAGAAAAATTAAGAATGAAAAGATAATTGGAATAATCGGCAGTTCTACAATCGGGTTGGCATTTATTATCGCTCTTTTTGCTTTTTTTGAAACATTATCTTTACCGGTCGAGAACAGAGAACACATTATTGAACTTTTTACTTGGCTCAAAGCAGGTGGCTTGGATATTCACATTGCTTATCAAGTTGACCAACTATCATTAGTGATGGCTTTGATTGTTACAGGTGTGGGATTTATAATTCACGTTTATTCAATTGGTTATATGCACGGAGATAAATCTTTTTGGAGATTTTTTGCATATCTCAATTTGTTCATCTTTATGATGATGAATCTTATTCTTGCAGACAATTTTGTACTTCTGTTTTTAGGTTGGGAAGGTGTCGGTTTATCCTCCTATCTTCTTATCGGTTTCTGGTATGATAAGAAATTTGAGAAAAGCACAACTTCCGAAGCCGGTAAAAAAGCATTTATTGTTAATAGGATTGGTGATTTCGCTTTTTTACTTGGAATATTCCTAATCTATTTAACATTCGGCAGTTTAAATTTTGGCGAAGTATTTGCAAGAGCAGGGGCACCTGGAATCCCGGAATCAACATTTAATTTTATCGCCTTATTTTTGTTTATAGGAGCAATAGGTAAATCTGCACAATTACCTCTTTATGTTTGGCTGCCGGATGCAATGGCAGGACCAACCCCCGTTTCTGCTTTAATACACGCAGCAACAATGGTAACTGCAGGAGTTTACATGGTTGCAAGATCTTCAATCCTATTTGCTTCGGCTCCGGCAATACTTACAGTTGTTGCCGTTGTTGGTGCAGCAACTGCCTTGTATGCAGCTTCAATTGCTATTGTGCAAAATGATATTAAAAAAGTTTTAGCATATTCTACAATTTCTCAATTGGGTTATATGTTTTTAGCATTAGGTGTCGGTGCTTTTTCAGCCGGTATATTCCATCTAATGACACACGCATTTTTTAAAGCGCTTCTCTTTTTAGGTGCCGGTTCAATAATCCACGTTATGCACGAAGAACAGAATATTCAAAATTACGGCGGACTAAAAAAATATATGCCGTATACTTTTGTTACTTTTCTTATTGCAGCGTTAGCCATTTCAGGTATTCCTCCTCTTTCGGGTTTCTTTAGTAAGGACGAAATTCTTTGGTCTTCCTTTGCAAACGGTAATGTGGTATATTGGGGCATAGGTGCATTTACTGCCCTATTAACGGCGTTCTATATGTTTAGATTAGTTTATCTTACTTTTATGGGTAAGGAAAGAATTGCTAAGGATAAACATCCGCACGAATCTTCTAAGGTGATGACGGTACCTTTAATTGCATTAGCTGTACTAGCAACGATTGGTGGATTTATTGGAATACCCGCTTTATTTGCAGGAGAAGGTGGTAACAAATTTGGACAATGGTTTGAACCGGTTTTTAAAAATGCTGAGGCCAAATTAGCAACCTATCAAACTTATTCACACTCTTTAGAGTTTACTTTAATGACTATTTCTGTTCTATTGGCTATAACCGGTATATTGATTGCAAGGGGAATTTATTTGAAAAACCCTGCTTATGCAGATAAAATAAAAAATAGATTTAACGGTGTGTATAAAATTTTATGGAATAAATATTTTGTGGATGAATTTTACGATCGGATAATTGTTATGCCGATTTATCGTTTCTCTGAATCAGTACTATGGAAAATAACAGATGCAAAAATTATTGATGGAGTTGTAAACAATACTGCGTCATTAATTAATTCTATTTCAGCAAAAATAAGAAAATTTGAAAACGGTGTTGCACAGTTCTATGCCTTAATAATGGCTGTGGGTATTGCGATAGCACTATTCTGGATAATTTTCACTTTATAATTTTATGGAATCAAATACTATACTTACAATACTTTTATTTATACCGATTTTGGGCGCAGTACTTCTTTTATTTATTAATAAAAAAAATCAGAATTTAATTAAGTATTTTGGTTTAGCAGTTTCTGTAATTGCTTTCATTCTTTCAGTAATTCTTTATTTTAATTTTAATATTGAGAACAGTGAATTTCAATTTGTATATAAATTTAATTGGATATCAAACCTAAATATAAGTTTCTTCGTGGGTTTGGATGGTATGTCGTTACTGCTGTTATTGCTGACTACTTTTATAACACCGCTTACATTAATTTCAAGTTGGTCTAGTATAAAGAAAAACGTAAAAGAGTTTACATTCTTTATGCTTCTTTTAGAAACCGGAATTATCGGTGTCTTCATTTCACTTGATCTTTTCTTATTCTACATTTTCTGGGAAATAGTGCTAATCCCAATGTATTTTATTATCGGAATTTGGGGTGGAAAAAGAAGGATATACGCATCTGTTAAATTTTTTATATTTACAATGGTCGGCAGTTTGCTTATGCTTGTTGCAATTATCTGGTTGGCAATTTATGCGTCAAGTTCTTTGGGACATTTATCAACCGATATTACGGAACTTTATAAAATAGGACCAACAATTCCACGTTCAATTCAAATTTACATGTTCTTAGCTTTTGCGCTGAGCTTTGCTATAAAAGTACCATTGTTTCCGCTACATACCTGGTTACCGGACGCTCATACAGAAGCACCAACGGCAGGTAGTGTTGTTCTTGCTGCGGTATTATTAAAGATGGGTACTTATGGTTTAATCAGATTCAATTTACCCTTGTTCCCACAAGCATCAATATATTTTGCTCCTTTTATTTCCGTTCTTGCAATTATAGGGATAATTTACGGTGCTCTTGTTGCAATGGTTCAAACAGATATGAAAAGACTTGTGGCGTACTCTTCGGTTGCACACATGGGTTTTGTCGTACTTGGTATTTTTGCATTGACAGCCGAATCTTTGCAAGGTTCAATTATTCAAATGGTAAACCATGGAATATCAACCGGTGCTCTATTTCTCTTAGTCGGCTTTATATATGAAAGGACTCATACAAGAGAAATTTCGGAATATGGTGGAATTGCAAAGCTTGTTCCTATCTTTGCCTTTGCTCTACTGTTTGTTTCATTATCATCAATCGGTTTACCGGGGTTAAATGGGTTTGTGGGTGAATTTTTAATTTTATTGGGTTCATTTAAATCACCGGTGTTAAACAGTTGGCTTTATACAGTATTTGCTACATCCGGTGTTATTTTTGCGGCTATTTATTTATTGTGGATGTACCAAAGGGTAGTGTTTGGAAAAGTTACAAATCCTAAATTGGAAGGATTAAAAGACTTGAACTTACGCGAAATTTTTGTATTAGCACCCATATTTATTTTTATAGTTTGGATTGGTATTTATCCCAATACTTTTCTAAAGGTCTCCCAAAAATCAACAGACAAAGTTATTGAACAGGTTTTTCAACATCAGAATGCAACAATAAAGTAAAGGATATAGATGCTTGCTTCTAAAAAATTTCATTTATTAACAACAGTACCGTTATTGATTTTTTTATCAACAATAAACCTGTTTGGTGCAAGTTCATCTGCAGTTTTATCTGAAACTAAAAATATTATTGAACCAAGTATTTTTATGGTACTGCCGTTTGTAATTTTATTATTACTGATAGCAACAGGACCCCTATTCTATAAACATTTATGGGAGAGACATTATCCGAAAATATCAATTCTATTGGGTTTAGTTACTCTTGTTTATTATTTATATGTGTTAAATGATTACGAAAGTGTACTGCATATTTTCACTGAATATGTTTCCTTTATAGCTTTATTAAGTTCTTTGTTTGTGGCTTCGGGCGGAATACTTATTAAAGTAGATAAAGAAGCGACACCGTTGGCAAATGTTTTGTTTTTGTTATTGGGTGCTGTTATAGCAAATGTTATCGGAACCACAGGCGCAGCAATGCTTCTGATTAGACCTTTTATAAAAATGAACGAGGAGAGAATTAAACCATACCATATAATCTTCTTTATCTTTCTCGTTAGTAATGTTGGGGGTGCATTGACACCAATTGGTGATCCTCCTTTGTTCATAGGCTTTTTAAGAGGTGTTCCGTTTTTTTGGGTGATTGAAAATGTCTGGTATATTTGGGCTCCAACCGTTCTTCTAATTCTTTTGGTATTTTATTTTATTGATAAAAGGAACAAATCCGGCGAAGAAAATATAGCAAAGAAAAAATACACAGGTGCCATTGAATTTAAAGGCGCTAAGAATTTAATTTATTTGGTTGTAATTATTTTAGCAGTATTTATTGATCCCAATGTGATGAGTTGGGTACCGAGTTTAAGTCCTTTACCTTTTGGAATAAGAGAGGTAATAATGTTCGGTGTTGTTTATCTATCTTATAAAAATGCTCACCCGGATATTCTTAAAGCAAACGAATTTGATTTTGAACCTATAAAAGAAGTCGCATATTTATTTGTAGGTATATTTTTAACTATGGTACCCGCTCTACAACTTATTGCTAATTTTGCCCAAACTAAACACGAATTGTTGAATACAACAACATTTTATTGGGCAACCGGTAGCTTATCAGCTGTATTAGATAACACACCGACATACCTTAACTTTTTGAGTGCGGCGATGGGTAAATTCTTTTTGGATGTAAATGTTCAAGCCCAGGTTCTGGATTTTGTTTCCAAAGACGATGTCTTTTTAAGGGCTATTTCTGTTTCCGCTGTATTCTTTGGCGCAATGACATATATAGGGAACGGCCCCAATTTTATGGTAAAATCTATTTCTGAAAGAGCCGGTATTGAAATGCCGAGTTTTTTTGCTTACGTATTTAAATATTCAATACCTATTTTAGTACCTATTTATGTATTGGTTTGGTTAGTATTCTTTAGATAAAAAGGAAGTTATACTATGAGTAAAATTAGTGAAGTTATAAAATTGAAAAAAAATGGACTCTATTATTTTAATAGAGTAATCGTTCC
Source organism: Ignavibacteria bacterium (assembly GCA_011052365.1). Taxonomy (GTDB): domain Bacteria; phylum Bacteroidota; class Ignavibacteria; order Ignavibacteriales; family Ignavibacteriaceae. The sequence continues at coordinate 22,395 of DRJC01000374.1, read as the reverse complement.
ATTTAACGGTAATGTGTTAAAAGTTATTATTGAAGATGATATCATTACGGATTTTTCAATTAATTCAAAAGAACTTTATATTAAAGAAGACGATGGGTTTATGAGTTTCTATTTTTACAAATATAAAAACCTTAAAGACGAAGTCTCAAAATATGAAGCAATAAAGATAGTTATTGTTGAAAAAGACAAAGACTTATTTAACTTAAAAAATCATCGTAAAATAGCATTATATTTTGAAGATGAACACAATGTTAGAATTGAAGCAACTGAAGATGATATCTTATTTATCGAATAATTTTTGGTTTTAAAAAATGCGAGAATTTTATAATCTAATTCCATTTGTTTTATTATCTGCAGGCATATTGCTGTCAGTAATTGTAGAAATATATTCTAAGAACAGTAAGAGAATTTTAGCTTGGATATCGATTCTACTCTTTCTATCTGTCGGATTTCATGCTTTGGCAAATGTAGAAGAAACACAGCTATACTTTAATAATATGCTGGAAGTTGGAGGGAACATAAATATATTTATTTTCCTTTTTAACTTTGCCGCTGCTTTAGTTGTATTAATGGCAATGGACTATTCTTCAAAATATGGTAACGATTTTGGAGAGTTTTATATTATTCTTCAATCTTCTGTACTTGGTATGATGCTTATGGCAGGTGCTAAGGATCTGTTCGTCATTTTCTTAGGTCTGGAAATAATGTCGGTTAGTTTTTATGCTTTAGCCGGATTGAACAGGAGCAGGTTAAAAGCAAACGAAGCTTCATTAAAATATTTTTTACTCGGTGCATTTGCAACGGGATTTATTGTGTACGGAATAGCGTTAATTTTCGGATCGGCAAATACAACATCAATTCCCCAAATAGTAGGTAAGCTTGGAGAACTGTCACATAGTTTATTATTTATTGCCGGTGTTTTATTGTTCTTAATAGGTTTTTCATTTAAGATGGCTGCATTTCCGTTTCATATGTGGGTACCGGATGTGTATGAAGGTTCTGCAACTACAGTTGCCGGATTCTTTTCTACGGCAGGTAAAACAGCAGCATTTTCAGCAGTGATAATTACTTTAGGTCCAATCTTTTTATATGGGAATGCAAACATTTTTGAACCGTACCTTGCGGTATTAGCCGTAGCTTCAATGCTTTACGGCAGCATTGTTGCAATTGCACAAAATAATATAAAACGAATGCTTGCATATTCTTCAATTGCACACGCCGGTTATTTAATGATTGGTTTAGCTTCAGGTAATTTTGAAGGAATTGCAGGGATCATATTCTATTTAATAGCTTATACGTTTATGAATCTTGGTGCTTTTGGTATTGTTGCACTAATTGAAGGTAAAGATGAGACGAATCTTACGTTTGAATCTTACGCCGGACTTTCAAAAAGACAGCCCTTCTTGGCTGCTATGTTAGCAATCTTTATGTTTTCATTAGCGGGAATTCCTCCCTTTGCAGGATTCTTTGGTAAGTACTATATTTTTATTGCCGCCATAAAATCCGATTTAACTTGGTTAGCTATTTTGGGTGTAATTTCAAGTTTGATAGGCGTTTATTTTTACTTGAGAGTTATTGTAATTATGTACTTCAAAGAACCTGAGGTCGATTTAACAGTAACTAAAAGCAACTACGGGCTACTATCTGTAGTGATTTCCGTTATACTGGTTATTATTATTGGAATAGCTCCGGGTTCGATTATCAATTTGATTTCGTCCTTCTTAAAATAATTTACTATATTAATATTGATTATAATAAATTATCTATGTGTCGAACCTGCATGCACGTAGTCCCGCCTCCCAAAGTCATACGGCGGGCAGGCGTTTCGGCATAGGCAGGTCTAAAAAGGTCAGTTATAGTAAATTGAATGATATTTCTAATCCGTTAGCTAACGGATACCTTTTTAGAGTAGACTCATCTATTCTTTACTGCTTAATTATTTAAATTGAACAATGATGTAAATATGTTATGATTCCTCTCTATAATACAAACAATATTAGAAAAGTTGACGAATATGCCATTAAGAGATTAGGCATTCCGGGTATTATACTAATGGAAAATGCATCAATTAATATTTTTAACGAAATACTTTTGTTCATTTATCCAAATAATAATATTAAAAAAATAGGGTTTGTTTGCGGAAGAGGAAATAACGGGGGTGACGGTTTTGCCACAGCGCGTCATTTTGCAAATGCCGGGTTTATTGTAAACGTAATTTCAATTGGCTCTAAAAATAAAATGTCAAAAGATTGTTTGACTAATTATAATATATTAAAAAAAATATCTAACAATAATAAAAACGTCGGCATATTTAATTATAGCTCAAAGAAGCAGCTTGATAAACTTAACACCTCACAAATCATTGTCGATGCTATGCTTGGCAGTGGTGTTAAAGGTGAATTAAGAGAGCCATACAAAACAATTATTCAATCTTTAAATAAAAAGAAAGCAAAAAAAATAGCGATTGATATTCCAACCGGTTTAGACCCTGATAAGGGTACAGGCGAGATAATCTTTAAATCCGATTTAACAATTTCATTGGGTGGCTATAAGAAAGGTTTATTTTTTAATAAAGGTTATACACACTGCGGAGAAGTAGTTAAAGCAGAAATTGGCATCAGTCAAAAACATTTTGAAGAAATTAAGTCTAATACTTTTATGACTGAACCCGAAGATGTATTAAATTATCTTCCCCGTAGGGAAAAGAATGTACATAAATATTCTGCTGGAAAAGTATTAACTATTGCAGGCTCCGGTAAATATCCTGGTGCTGCTGTTCTTGCTTCCAAATCCGTTTTTAGAACAGGAGCCGGTGCATCGGTTTTATGTTTTCCTAAATCCGTTAGAAATTTAATTCAAAAGAAATTGGGCGAAGTTGTTGTAAACAGTTATGCTGATGGAAAGTCGGAATTTTTATCGGAAGAAAATTTAAATGAAATTTTAGAAAATATTTCTTGGGCTGATTCAATCTCGATTGGTCCGGGTTTAGGACGAAATATTAAAACGCAAAATACAGTTCTATCAATTTTAAAAAATAGAAGATCAAAAAAAATCATCATTGATGCCGATGCAATATTTGCTCTGAACAAAAGAAGGTATAAAAAGATCGATTTAAAAAATTCCGTACTTACTCCTCACCATGGTGAATTTGCTAATCTTATCGGACTAACAATAGATGAGCTTAAAAGTAATATTCTAGAACTCGGGAATAAATTTGTAAAAGAAACGGGTGCTTATTTAGTACTTAAAGGTGCGCCAACAATAATTTTTACACCCCAAAGTGAATCCATTATAAATAGTACCGGTAATCCGGGAATGGCAAAGTTTGGAACCGGTGATGTATTAACGGGACTAATTGCCGGCTTTGCCTCACAAAAAATATCTCTCGAAAAAGCAATAATTATAGCAGTTTATATACACAGCTTGTCGGCTGACATATTATCTTTTAAACAAACCGAATTGACTTTTACAGCTACGGATATATTAAATAACATTCCCTCAACATTAAAATTTTTGATGAAATCCTGTGCTTAATTTTCTTGAAAAACATAAAAAAGTAGCTGTTTATTTGCCTTTAATTTCTTTTTGGTTGGTGTTGCTTGTTGCAACAAGCCTCCCTTCAAAGGATATACCCAACATAAAACTTAATGACAAGATTGAACATTTATTTGCATACTTTATACTTGGATTTCTTTTTAATCTTGCTTTATTAGTTCAAAATAAGTTTAAATTTTTAAAAGAGAAGGCATTTTCTTCAACAATAGTCTTGCTTGGCATTTACGCTGTTATTGACGAATTACATCAACTATTTATCCCCGGAAGAGAGTGCAGCTTCTTTGACTGGAGTGCAGATATCATTGGGATCGTTTTTGGCGTTTTGGTAGTCTATTTACTTTTAAAGAAATTTAATTAAATTTGTCAAAATATATTTGGAACAATTTATTCTAAAATTTGTAATAAATAGAAAGAGAAAGTATTTGACAAAAGAGTGTCCATTCGTTAATTTACACAAATACAATTTGAATTTTTGGAGGTTACTAAATGGCGGTATTAAAAAAACCGGAAGCTGATCAACGCCGTACTTATCAACGTGTTTTTGAAATTTGTACTATTATAGCACTTGTTTTTATGATAGTTGCATTTAAATATTTTCCAGATGTTGGTGCAGGTAAAAGAATTGCTCAGACTTCACAAGAATTATTTAATGTTGAAGATGTTCAACAAACAAAACAGGAGAATAGGCCTCCACCACCTCCAAAGCCACCTATTCCTATAGAAGCCCCATCAGAAGATGTTTTGGAAGATATTAATATTGCATCAACTGAATTAGACGTAAATGCTAATATTGCACCTCCACCTCCTCCGATAAAAAAGAAAGTTGAAGCCGAACCACAGTATTTTGTTGCAGTTGAAGAAATGCCGACACCTATCGGGGGTTTAATCGGAATACAGAAAAGAATTAAATATACGCAGATTGCTATTAGAGCCGGTATTGAAGGTAAAATTTATGTCTTAGCATTTGTTAATAAAAAGGGTATTGTAACTAAAGCAAGAATTATAAAAGGTTTGGGAGCAGGGTTAGACGAAAATGCATTGAAAGCAGTAAGGGCAACAAGATTTAAACCGGGTAAACAAAGAGGTAAACCTGTAAATGTTCAGGTATCCATACCGATTGTATTTTCATTAAGAAATTAAAAGGAGCGCCGTTAGGCGCTTTTTTTTTGCCAAAAAAAAATAAAAGTAAAAATTGTAATAAATAAAAAGTTCTTTATTTCTTGTATATATTTGTAATGTAGTTTTTAATTATTAGAATTAATTAATATATGGCAAAGTTTTCTAAAAGAAGAATTGTAAGAGAAAAAGTATTACAAATACTGTATGCTTACGAGTTAAACCAGGAATTTCATTCCAACACAAAAGAAGAAATTTTTAAAGATATTGATAATGAAAATGATAAAAAATTTGCTGAAGACTTAATAAACAGGGTTATCATTAATAAAGATAATCTTGATGAAAAAATAAAATCGAGGGTAGCAAATTGGGAAATAACAAGAATTGCTCTTTTAGATAAAGTATTACTACGAATGGGAATATGTGAATTAATGTATTTCCCTGAGATCCCACCTAAAGTTTCAATCAATGAAACAATTGAAATAGCAAAAACTTTTAGTACTGCAAGCAGCGGAAAGTTTATAAATGGAATAATGGATGCAATACTTACGGAATTGAAAAAAAATGGTGAGCTGAACAAAACAGGAAGGGGATTAGTAGAAGAGTCTATCTCAAAAAGATCAAATAAGAAATAACTTATGAGGGAAAAGGGACGTATAGTAAGTTGGGCAATGTTTGATTTTGCCAACACGGCATTTTCTGTAATTATTGTTACGGTTATTTTTTCAAAATATTTTACTAATGTTGTTGCAGGCGGACAAAAATGGATATGGGGTCTATCGGTTAGTATATCTATGATTGTTGCAGCATTGTTAAGCCCTGTGCTGGGTGCAATTGCTGATCTTTCAAGAAATAGAAAAAGATTTTTACTCCTTTTTACTTTAATCTCGGTTATTTGCACAGCACTATTGTACTTTGTTTACAAAGGCGATATACTTTTGGGTGCTGTACTTTTTATCTTGGCTAATATAGGCTTTGAATCGGGTCTTGTTTTTTACGATGCATTTCTACCCAATTTAACTGAGAAAAAAAATTATGGAAGGGTCTCGGGGTATGGTTTTGCAGCCGGTTATTTAGGGGCATTAATAGTATTACTAATTGTCCTAATTATTTTACCGGATAAATCCTCACCGGTATATTATGATCATATAAGAATATCGTTTTTAATTGCATCCGCTTTTTTCTTTATATTTTCTATTCCAATGTTTCTATTTGTAAGTGAGCCTAAGGTTAAATTATCTGTCAAGAAATCACCAATTAAAGAAGGACTGCAAAGAAGTTATAATACATTTAAAGCATTATTTATTGAAAAGAAATTCCCATCAATATCTAAATTCTTAATTGCATTTTTTCTTTACAACGATGCTATTATAACTATTATCGCTTTTGCTTCCATCTTTGCTGCAAATATTTTAAATATGGGAGATTTTGAACTTATCATCTTTTTCGTCATAATTCAAAGTACAGCGGTTTTGGGTTCATTTATTTTTGGTATTGTATCTGATCATATCGGTCCGAAAAAAACCATTACGGTTACTCTAATTATATGGTTATTTGTAGTAGTTGGTGCTGCATTTGTTTATACTACCGGGCAATTTTATTTAATAGGATTATTAGCGGGATTAGCCATTGGTTCCTCTCAATCTTGTAGCCGAAGTTTAATGGCATTCTTAACTCCAAAGTCAAGTGAAGCCGAATATTTTGGTTTTTATGACGGGTTCTTTGGAAAATCTTCCGCTGTAATTGGTCCTTTATTTTATGGAATTATTTCGGATATTTCAAGTGAAAGAATAGCGACTTTGGGATTAGGTCTTTTTTTTATTGCCGGTTTAATTATTCTACAGGGTGTAAAAGAACCTAATAAAGTTAGAAATAAAAAAAAATAAAATCTAAAAGGTGAGAAAATGAACAAACGTTTATTAATTATTTCGTTAGTATTTGTTTTCTTTTTTTATAGTGGATGTACTGAAAAGCATTACCGGAATAAAGCCCCGATAAAAGTTAATTTTAAAGCTACTGACTCTCAAAATAATAAGATTATTTCTAATAATAATGAAACTATTTATGTAGCAGTTTCTGCTATGATATCACCTAAAGAAACCTTTAAACATTACCAGGAATTATTTGCCTATCTTTCAAAGAAAATAAATAAAACAATAAAGCTAAAGCAAAGAAAAACTTATAGAGAAGTTAATGACTTATTGAAAAGCGGTGGGCTTGATTTTGCTCTAATTTGCTCCGGTGCTTATGTAGTTGCCGAGAGAGAATTTCCGATTCATATATTAGCTGTACCTGTTGTCAATGGAGAACCGACATACCAGGCGTATTTAATAGTTAATAAGAGAAGTAAAATAAATTCTTTTGAACAATTAAAGGGAAAATCTTTTGCATATACCGATCCTTTATCAAATACCGGTTATAAGTATGCTTTAAAATTGCTCAAAGAAAATCATCAGGATCCCAAAAATTATTTTTCAAAAACGATTTTTACTCATGGACACGACTATTCAATTCAGGCTGTACAAAGAGGTATAGTTGACGGAGCAACGGTAGAGAGTTTAATATTCAATAATATTAAAGCAACTGATTCAGCTAAAGTTGATAATATTAAAATCATAAAGAAATCGGAAGCTTTTGGTATACCACCTTTTGTCTTTACGGATAAATCTAATATTGATGAAATTAATAAAATTAGGAAGATATTATTTAATATGCATAATACGGTTGCGGGAAAAAAAATATTGCAAAAATTGTTAATTGATAAATTTGTTCCCGGTAAAGAAGAACTCTATAATTCCGTTAAAAAATTTAATTGATAAAAACAAAGAAAATATATTTACCTCTATTTTGGAAATTCTCAATTGCTATTATATTAATAGTAGCAGCTTTCAGTTCCATCAATGCTTATTTGATATTAAATAATGTTCAAACAAGTTTGGAAAAAGAATCCGAAAAAAGAGTTATGTTCATTGCTGAAAATCTTGCCGAACAAATTACCAACCCGATTTTATATGAAGATTATGCAGCTATACAACGGAGGATCATTCAGACTATGAATTTGGATCCCTCATTGAAATATATTTTTTTTTTGGACAAAGACGGTAAGATACTTATTTCTTCAACTGTTGAACCGATATCGAACGAACTAATTAATGTTAATCATCCCAAAGCAAATAATAAGATTAGCATTCTATTAATAGAACCGAAAAACAGTGACGATAATATTATTAGAGACATCGCAATCCCCGTATTAAACGGAAGTTTAGGAGTTTTAAGAGTAGGTCTTTCTGAAAAGGTGATTCGAAGTGATGTACTTTCATTATTACGTAATTTATGGATTATGGTAATTCTCTTTTTAACTGTTGGTATTATTGGTGCATTTGCCTTTTCATATTTTATTACCAACCCCATTAAACAAATTCAGAAAGTTGCTGATAATTTAGACCTTGTACATTTTAAAGACGGCAATTCCACTAAAATAAAAATCAGACAAAAATTACCTAAAAGACGAAAATTATTCTTCTTAGCAAAAGATGAAATTGATAACCTTGTTGAACATTTTGATGAGATGATGGTGCGGCTGAAAGATGCTTATATAAATTTAGAAAAAACGCAGGAGAAATTGATGCAATCGGAAAAGCTTGCAACAATAGGAGTTATTTCATCAGGTATTGCTCATGAAATAAATAACCCAATTGCCGGTGTAAAAAATTGTCTGCGCAGAATAGAAAAAAACCCACAGAATATTCAACAAAATAAAAAATATATTAAAATGATGAATGATGCGGTTGAGAAGATTGCTAATGTAGTACAATCTTTGTTGAATTTTTCAAGAAAAGAAAACTTGAAAATGGTGCCGGTAAATTTAGCCCATATCATTGACCGTTCGCTGCTGCTTTTGGCTTATAGATTGGAAAAATCAAGAGTTGTTATTACCCAAGATTTTCAACCCGGACTACCAAACATAAATGCAAGTCCCAACCATATTGAACAAGTTATTTTAAATTTGTTAATAAACGCTATTGATTCAATAGAAGAAAAAAATGATACAAACAGAAGGATAGATTTTAAAGTTACAACAGAAGAACAATTTATTAAAATAGAAATTAGCGACAACGGTGTAGGAATAAAAGAAGATAATATTAAAAACATATTTGATCCTTTTTTTACTACCAAACCGGAAGGACAGGGAACCGGATTAGGGTTAGCAGTAATTACAAATATTATAAATTCCCATAACGGGAAAATTGAAGTTAAAAGTAAACTTGGGGAAGGGACTACTTTTATAGTCTATTTGTGGAGGAATCACTAAATGAAAAGAGAAAACACATACAAAAGATTAAAGATATGCGTTGTTGATGATGAAGAAATTATAAGAATTACTTTGAGTGACGAATTAAAAGACAGCGGTCACGAAGTATTTGATTTTGATAATCCCATAGAAGCATTGGACTTTATTAAGCACAATGAAATTCAAGTTTTGCTAACCGATATTAAAATGCCGCAGATGGATGGCATTACATTATTAAAAAAAGTTTTAAGCATAAAGCCAAATGTTTATGTTATTACAATAACGGCATACGGATCCTTAAAAACTGCAATTGAAGCAATAAAATTGGGTGCATTTGATTATTTAACTAAACCCTATGACCAAACTGAGCTTGAAAATATTCTCGATAATATCAGCGAGCTAATCTCATTAAAGAAATCGAACAAAAAATTCAGCAACCTTTTTACAAGTAAATACAGTCTTTCCTCTTATCAGGGACAGTCAGATTTTGTTCGAGAATTAAAAGAAAATATCAGCTTAATTGCCAATAAAAATACTGCAGTTTTAATTACAGGCGAAACGGGTACCGGGAAAGAACTGGTTGCCAATATAATTCATTATAACAGTAATAGAAGGAACAATCCTTTAATAAAAATAAGCTGTGCAATACTTTCAAAAGATGTTTTCGAAAGCGAATTGTTCGGGCACGAAAAAGGAGCCTTTACAGGTGCAGATAAATTAAGAATCGGGCGATTTGAACAGGCTGACGGCGGAACCATACTTTTGGATGATATTGACGATATTCCCTTAGAGTTACAAGTGAAATTACTTAGGGTATTGCAAGAAGGTGAAATAGAAAGAGTGGGCGGAAATAAAACCATAAGCATTGACGTTAGAATAATTGCATCTACCAAAAAAGATTTGAAAGAACTTGTAGCACAGGGACGCTTTAGAGAAGACCTTTATTACAGGCTGAATATTTATCCCATTATATTACTTCCCATCAGAAAAAGGAAAGAAGATATCCGCTCGTTATTCGACTATTTTTTGGTTGAATTTGGCGAAAATTCAAATTTTGAAGTTGACGAAGAAGTTTACGCTAATCTGTATAATTATGACTGGCCTGGCAATGTAAGGGAATTAAAAAATTTAGCTGAAAGATTAACAATTGTGTCACTCGATAAAAAAATCGATCTCCAAAAATTACCCGTAGAGTATCGAACTAATAAAACCTTTAATGAAAATAATTTAAGCACAGATAAAACACTACCGGATTTATTATCTAATTTGGAAATAAAAGTAATAAAGGATGCATTGGAAAAAACTTCCGGTAATAAAAATAAAGCTGCTGAATTACTTGGTATTCCTATTTCCACTCTTCGTTCAAAAATAGAAAAATATTTTATTTAACTGAATTTTAACTTCACAAAACAAACGATATTTCGCTTTTAAAAGCGTGAATTTTCACTTTTTCATCCCCATAACTATCTCCATAAAATCTTAAAAGTTAATAATAATAACCAAAAATCGACTTTTCTTATTCCAAAAATATTTGGCAAACTAATTGTCTATGTATATAAAAAAAATAAAGGAATAAAAAAATGGGAAACATTGGAGCAACAGAAATTATACTAATCTTATCAGTGATTTTGGTGTTCTTCGGTGCAAAAAAAATACCTGAAATTGCTAAAGGATTTGGTAAGGGGATTAAAGAATTCAAAAAAGAAATAGAAACTATCAACGATGATATAAAACCGTTAAAAAAGGAGTCACAAAAATGAAAAAATTCTCAGTACTTTTCGTAACATTACTCATATTATCAGGTATTGTCCTTGGACAGGGGAAAATAAGTAGTAAAATATATTTCGACTATTCATATAACAAAGATGCTAAAACAACAAATAAATTCGAAATACATAGAGTTTATTTCACATATCAAAACAAATTATCCGATGCTGTTTCATTCAAAATTACAACTGATGTAGGTAGAGTAAACAATGGTAAAGACAATAGAATGGGCGTATATTTAAAAAATGCTCTATTAAAATGGAAAACAGGATACGGTGATATAGTCTTAGGTCTTCAAGGAATGAATATGTTTAATGTTGAGGAACATAACTGGGGATATAGATTCGTTGAAAAATCGCCTATGGATTTGTATCATTTTTCAAGTTCCGCTGATTTAGGAATTGGTTATTACAAAACATTCAATAAAAAATTACATTTCAGTGGATTAATTACAAACGGAACCGGGTATAAAAAATCTGAAAATAATAACTATAAAAAAATATCACTTCAGTTAATGTATGGCGACTCAAAAATCACTAAAGACGGAAATTATAATATCGGAGCTTCCTTTAGTGTTGAACCTTTTGATTATGTGGTAGGAACAAATAAAACAAAAGAAAACAAAATTGTTTTTGCTGGATTTGCAGTTTATCGAATTAAAACTTTTAGATTTGGTGCAGAATATGATATAATGAACAATGGCGGGTCAAGTCTATCAAGTTCTATTATATCTGCTTATGCAAACCTAATTGTTGGTAAAAAAGTAGAAGTTTTTGCTAGGTATGATATTTTTGATCCGAACGTAGATAAAATTGATGATGGTAGATCATATATTGTTGGTGGCTTAAACATAAAACCTGTCAAAGGTTTTTACATTGCACCAAATGTAAAAATATCTTCACCTCAAAAAGGAAGTTCAACAACTTTTTATAACCTTAATTTCCAATTTAAAATATAATCTAAGTTGAGGAATATGATGGAAGAAAACACAAAAGAACTAATTCAAACTGAAGAAAAGAATTTGACTGCTACACAAGAAAACAATATCCACAGAAATGTTTTTCTTAAAAAAATTGGTGGTGGAATTTTTGCCTCTTTACTTTTACCCGGTGTATTGAGTAACAAATTTACAACGGCTTTAGCTAAAGCTACAACAGAGCTGAAAGAACTACCAAAACTACCAAAGCAAACACCCAATGAGGACGTAATTGTTAGAATGATGCGAGATTTACAACGAGCACTAAAAAAACCTCTTGCCGAAAGGAAATGGTCTATGGTAATTGATTTAAGAAAATGTGTTGGTTGTGACTCTTGTACAATCAGTTGTGCTGCAGAAAACAAATTGCCTCCAGGTGTTGTTTATAGACCGGTTTTAACAGAGGAAGTTGGTGTATATCCTAACGTAAGTGAACAGTTCATTCCCCGACCTTGTATGCAATGCAACAAGCCTCCCTGCGTGGATGTTTGTCCTGTAAGTGCAACTTGGAGAAGAGAAGACAGTATTGTCGAAATAGATTACGATCAATGCATAGGATGCCGCTACTGTATTACAGCTTGTCCTTATAGTGCAAGAACATTTGACGCAGGTCATGATTATTTGGATAATGCTACTGATGGTGCAACTTCTTTAACAGGAAAAGAAAAAGCAGGTAAATATGAAGTTATACCAATATTTGACTACGGAAAAGAATGGCCGAGAAAAGAAGGGGTATCACCTGAAGGCAATGTAAGAAAGTGCCATTTCTGTGTACACAGAATTGAAAAAGGATTATTACCGGAGTGTACCGTTAGTTGTATCGGAAGAGCAACATTTTTTGGTGATGCAAATGATCATAAAAGTTTGGTGGCTGAATTAATTGGAAAGCCAAATGTTATGCGTCTTAAAGAAGAAATGGGTACAGAACCTAACGTATATTATTTAATGTAAGGAGATTAAAATGAATCAAGAAAAAAAATCCGGACTTAAATTCGTATGGACACTTACCATAGTTGCTTTAATAATAGGTATTTTCGGTTTGTTCGATAGAATGGTAAACGGACACACAAACGCTAATTATGGTTCGTATGTGCCCTGGGGATTATGGGTTGCCGCTTATATTTATTTAATTGGGCTTTCTGCCGGCGCTTTTATAATGTCTGCGTTAGTTTATGTATTTAATGTAAAGGCTTTAGAAAAAGTCGGTAAAATTGCATTATTAATTTCACTTGCTACCTTAATTGGTGCATTGCTCTCTATTTGGTTAGATTTAGGGCATATGGGACGTGTATGGAGAATGATAATCCATACTAATTTTAGTTCAGTTATGGGCTGGATGGTTTGGTTGTACAGCTTCTATTTTATTCTACTCGCATTTGAATTTTGGTTTGCAATGAGAGTTGATCTTATAAATTGGAGCGGAAAAATTGGGCTATCAGGTAAACTTTCAAAATTTTTAACCTTTGGCAGTACTGATATTTCGGATGAATCAAAGGTAAATGATAAAAAGAAATTAAAAATTCTCGGTGGTATCGGCATTCCTTTGGCTATTGCATTCCACGGTTCAGTTGGTGCTATTTTCGGTTCTGTCGGCGCAAGACCATATTGGAATTCCGGTTTAACACCAATTATCTTTTTAGTTGGTGCATTCTTGTCCGGTGCTGCTTTGCTAACATTTGCAGTATATTTCTGGGGACCTGAAAGAGGGAGCGAAAGCAACAAAAACGTAATATTACTTATGGGAAAAATAATTTTAGGACTCCTTGCTTTTGATGTATTGCTTGAGTATTCCGAAATCACAATAGGATTGTGGAGTTCAGTTCCTTCCGAAACGGCAAGTATAAAGTTAATTCTATTTGGAAATTACTGGTGGGTATTTTGGTTTGTTCATGTGGGCTTAGGAATAATAATCCCTGCTATATTATTAATTTCAGGTTATAAGTCACCAAAGAAAATTGCTTTAGCAGGTTTCCTTATCGCTCTAACTTTCATTTCTGTTAGATTGAATATAGTTATTCCGGGATTGGCTATTCCAGAATTAAAAGGTCTACGCGACGCCTATACCGGGCCCGGTTTAATATTCACTTATTTCCCAAGTTTAATGGAGTGGGCAGTATTTATATTCACTATTTCAATTACCGGGTTGGTCTTTCTTATAGGAAGAACTTATTTGCCTGTTATTGAAGTAAGCAGCAAAGATATAGAGGTGGAAAAATGAAAAATAATATAATTGAAAAAGATAAAAACAGTAGTAATTTTAGTAGAAGGGATTTTCTTAAAACCACTGCCCTGTTAGGGGGTACAGCAGCATTAGCAGGTTGCGGGGTATCAACTGTCGTTGAAGATCTTGGCAATGCCAACTATCCCTTAAATGATGTTGAAAATATTATTTATTCAGTTTGTTTACAATGTCATACTGATTGCCCGATTAAAGTAAAAATTCAAGATGGTGTCGTCTCTAAAATAGATGGTAATCCCTATTCAATACAAACATTAAACCCGGCAATTCCTTATAAAACACCTATAGAAAGCGGTACTAAAATTGACGGTGCAATTTGTCCCAAAGGACAGGCAGGCATACAAAGTTTATATGATCCTTACAGACTTGTAAAGGTAATAAAACGTGCAGGTAAACGCGGAGAAAATAAATGGAAAGTTATTCCTTTTAACCAGGCGATAAATGAAATTGTTGAAGGCGGAAAACTTTTTGCAGATATCCCCGGTGAAGAAAACAGGTATGTAAAAGGATTAAAGGATATTTATAAAGTTAGAGATGCTTTCCTTTCAAAATCAATGGCTTTAGATTCAAAAAAAGTAGCTAAAGGTAAAATGTCCGTATCTGCTTTCAAAAAGAAGTATGCTAAAAATTTGGATGTTTTAATTGATCCGAATCACCCTGATTTTGGGCCTGTTAACAACCAATTTGTTTTTCAAGCCGGTAGGATTGAACATGGTAGAAAAGAATTTTCGAAAAGATGGTTAAAAAACGGATTCGGCAGCAATAACTGGTTTGAACATACTACAATTTGTGAACAATCACACCATATTGCTTATTATCAAATGACTAATAAATATTTAGGTAACGGTAAATATGGCAAGGGTAAACACCATATGAAACCGGATTTCTATAATTGTGAATTTGTTATTTTCTTTGGTACAGGTGCTTTTGAAGCCAATTTCGGACCTCCTTATTTATCAAACTTAGTAACTAATAATTTGGTAACCGGTAAATTAAAAATAGCAGTTGTAGATCCAAGATTATCCAAAACAGCTTCTAAAGCTTGGAAGTGGCTGCCTGTTAAACCGGGAACTGATGCTGCTTTGGCTTATGGTATGATTAACTGGATGCTTACAAATGAAAAATATGATAAAAGATATTTAACAAATTCCAACAAAGCCGCCGCTAAAGATGATAAAGAACTTACCTGGTCAAATGCTACATGGTTGGTCAAAATTGAAAAAGACGGACCGGGCGCATTATTAAGAGGCTCTGATATTGGTAGAGGCGGTAAAGATGATTTTGTTACAACAAAAAACGGCAGACCGGTAACTTTTAAAACAGATGATAGCAATAGACCTGTTGAAGGAGATTTATTTTACGAAGGTAAAGTAAACGGTATAAAGGTTAAATCGGCATTTAAACTAATCTCCGATTATGCTATGAGTAAATCACTAAAGGAATGGTCTGCACTATGTGGAATAGATGAAGATAATATAATAGAAGTTGCAAGAAGATTTGCAAAACACGGAAAGAAATCCGTTGCTGAATTGTATAGAGGACCCGTTCAGCATACAAGCGGTTACTAT
This sequence comes from Ignavibacteria bacterium, assembly GCA_011052365.1. GTDB lineage: Bacteria > Bacteroidota > Ignavibacteria > Ignavibacteriales > Ignavibacteriaceae. Next base: position 6,883 of record DRJC01000374.1, on the reverse strand, counting down.
AATGGACAAGCAATAATAACTTTAAATATATTGGTTGGTAATCCTTCATGGAAGGGAGGCTTATCTTCCGGTGGCGGTCACTGGCACGAAGACGGAAGTAAACCCGGACAACCTTTTCCGTTAACAAAAGGTTTGCATCCGAATAAATTATCTGCTTTTGGTTTCAAAATAAACAGGGAAGGTTCTAAGTATGAAGAATCAACTTTATTCCGTGAAAATAATTATCCTGCTAAAAGACCCTGGTTCCCTCATACAGGAAATGTTTATCAGGAAATTATTCCATCTGCTCAAGATGGATACCCTTATAAATTAAAAGCGTTAATGACACATAAAGGAACACCGGTGCTATCAACACCCGCCGGTAATAAAATGATAGAAGCGTTAGTAGATTTAGATTCCGTACCATTATACTTTGCCTGCGATATTGTTATAGGTGAAACATCAATGTATGCAGATTATATTATTCCTGATACGGCAATTTGGGAAAGATTCGGTACGCCGCATACAACCCCGGTTGACCCCGTTGCAAGTTCAAAATTCCGTCAGCCGACAGTGGAACCATTAGTTGAAAAAGCAAAAGTGTTCGGCGAAGAAATGCATATTTCTATGGAAGCTTTTATGCTGGCGGTTGCTGAAAAATTAAATTTACCAGGTTATGGAAAGAACGGTTTCGGCAAAGGAATGGACTTCAAACGTACAGAAGATTATTTCTTAAAAATGTTTGCTAATGTTGCTGCCGGTGATAAACCGGGCACAGCAGTCCCTGATGCAACAACTAAAGAGATGAAAATCTTCCGTGAAGCAAGACGTCATTTATCCGGTATAACTTTTAATGAAAAACATTGGAAAAAAACCGTTAATGATTTAAGAGGAAATAATTGGTGGAAAAAAGTCGTTTATGTTTTGAATAAAGGTGGAAGATTCGAAGACTTCGACAAATATTTGAAGAGTGGTAATTATATGCCGCATCCATTTAAAGGGCAGATCAATTTGTATATTGAAAATGTTGCACTAACACACCATCCATATACCGGTAAACGGTTTGAAGGTATTTCAAAATTCTTTCCGGTAATCAGTTATGACGGTAAGGAAGTTAATCAAAAAGGACATACACTTGAACTAATTACTTTCAAAGAAATTACCGGAGGTCAATCTCGTACTGTTCCTGACTATTGGTTGCGGTCTGTACTACCTGAAAACAGGGTAATAATTAATGCAAAAACTGCAAAAGAACTAAATTTAGAAGATGGTGACAAAGTTAAATTAATTTCCGCTACCAACAAGCAAGGCGTGTGGGATCTTAAAAACGGTGAAAAAATTCCTGTTGCCGGTAAGTTGTTGGTTAAACAAGGAATGCGACCCGGAGTAATAGCAGTTTCCTGGCATTATGGTCACTGGGCTTACGGTTCCAATGATGTAAATATTGATGGAGAATTAATCAAAGGTGAAGAACATAGAAGCTCCGGTTTATGCCCGAACTCTGTAATGCATATAGACCCGGTATTAAAGAACACAGGTTTGGAAGATGTAATAGGAGGCTCGTCGTCTTATTATGATTCTAAAGTAAGTTTAATTAAATTATAATAGTTCTTAAATTTATTTTTCTCCGAGTTTATTGCTCTAAGTCCGATAAGATATGAGGATAAACCGATAGGGTTAATTTAGAAATGAATTAGCCTGCCTGTCCGCCTAAGGCGGACCTTTGCAAAGGAGACCTGGAATTGGATAAAACACTAAGCCCCATCTTTGCAAGTTGGGGCTTTTTTATTAAATAAATAAGGAGTTCTGATATGTCAAAAATTCCAAAACGATATATGAAATTCAAAGAAGATTACACGGAGGTTGCCGAAGCTTATGAATCTATGGGCGATGCTGTGCATAAAGCAGGACCTTTGGATGATAAAACAAGAGCATTAATCAAATTAGCAATTTCTACAGGTGCAAGATTGGAAGGAGCAGTACATTCACATACGCGTAAAGCATTAAAGGTTGGTGCTACACCCGAAGAACTTAGACAAGTTGCATTGCTCTCACTTCCTACTATCGGTTTGCCTTCAATGATGGCAGCACTTTCCTGGATTGATGACGTTGTTGAGGATTAAAAGTTGGTAAAGTTAATAGCACTTTTTATTTCATTTCTTAAGGTCGGTTCTTTCAGTTTTGGCGGTGCTTATTCATTGCTCCCGTTAATTGAGAAAGAAGTAGTAAAAAATCATCAATGGCTTAAGCCTGATGAATTTTTAAAAGTCTTAGGTTTGGTGGAGGTGTTTCCCGGGGCAATTTCTATTAAGTACGCAACTTATACGGGTTTTAAAGTTAGCGGTGTATTGGGTGTTATCGCTGCAAATCTCGGTAATTTGGTTGTACCTGCAACGGTAATAATGCTGGCAGTTTATTTTTTGGATTATTTTCAGAAAAACGAACTTGTTATGAAAGCTTTTAATGGAATTAAGTATGCGGTTATTGGTATGGTCGCCGCTTTAGTTTATGAGTATGGAGCAAAAAACGTTGCGGAATTAAGAGGAATATTAATAATACTAATCGGATTTTCGTTAGTATTTTTTTTCAAACTGCATCCTGCTTACGTGGTAATTATTTCGGCAGTTATTGCAATAATTATTTTATAATATATGAAATTAATTGACAGATTTAATAGAACTCACAATTATTTGAGAATATCTTTAACCGATAAATGCAATTATAATTGCATCTATTGTAATCCGAATAAGTTAAATGATAAATTCGGAAAAATGAATCTTCTTTCTTTTGAAGAGTTATTACGAGTAATCGAAATTTTTGCGGGCGAATTAGAATTTAAAAAATTTAGATTTACGGGTGGTGAACCACTTATTAGACGCGATGTTTTCAAATTCTTTGGTGATGTAGGGAAACTAAAAAGCATTTACGGATTTAAAACCGGAATTACAACAAACGGTTCACTTCTTAAAGGGAGAGTGGGTGAATTAAAAAATTCAGGTGTTGACAGCTTAAACATTAGTCTTGATAGCTTGAACAAAAATAAATTTTTATCCATCACTCAAAAAGATGAAGCCGACAGAATTCTTAATGTAATTGATGAAGCGATTGAAAACGGATATTCACCTGTTAAAGTAAATGCGGTGATAATTAAAGGAATAAACGACGGTGAGATTTTAAACTTTGTTGATTACTTCAAGGATTTGGATGTGAATATCCGCTTCATTGAATTTATGCCTTTCGGAAGTAACACCTGGCAAAGAAACGGTTTTATAAGTTATAAAGAAATTAAAAATTTGGTTGAAGAAAAATATTCTTTAAGTGTTTTATCAAGTGACAAAAACAGTGTGGCAAAAGATTATCAAATGGATAATTTTCCTGCTAAAGTAAGTTTTATCAGTTCAATCTCTGAGAACTTTTGTTCAACTTGCAATAGAGTAAGAATTTCATCAACAGGTAAATTCAGATTGTGCCTGTTCTCCGAGGGGAAACACGAGATCAACTTTAAAGAATTATTTCAGAAAAAATATTCTAATGAAGATATTGTAAATGAACTAAGCGAAGCGATAAAACATAAATGGGAAAAACATCCCGAACCTGAAGAGCTATCGGAAATGATGGCAAACAACATGATGACAATAGGCGGATGATGAACAAATTAACGCACGTAAATAAAGACGGCAAAGCTAATATGGTTGATGTATCGGGTAAAGATATTACATTACGAACAGCCGAAGCTTTTGCGGAAGTATCTGTTTCCGACGAATTATTTTATAAAATAAGAAACAATGAAATTGGAAAAGGCGATGTTTTATCAACTGCTAAAATTGCAGGGATACAAGGAGGAAAAAAGACTTCCGAACTGATTCCTTTGTGTCATAATATTTTCATTTCAAAAATTGATGTAAGATTAGAACTTAACGAAGAGAAGAAGTCGGTTGAAATTTATTCATTTGCAAAAACTAATTCGGTTACGGGAATAGAAATGGAAGCGTTGACTGCCGCTTCAATTGCAGCATTAACGGTTTATGATATGTGCAAAGCAGTTGATAAATCAATTGTGATAAAGGAAGTAAAATTAATATCAAAGACCGGCGGAAAGAGCGGGGACTATAAGAGAAAAAAATAATTTTCGTAGAGACTGTGTTAAAAATATATGTCAAATTTAGGAACTCATCCCCAACCCCTTCTCTTAAAAAGAGAAGGGGCTAAAAAAGCTGTTTTTAAAAGTCCCTCTCTTAGTAAGAGAGGGATTTAGGGTGAGTTTATTATTTTTTACACAGTCTCTAAAATGATAGACAAAAAAATAATAAAAAATTATGTTAAGCTATAAAGAAGCATTTTCACTGATTAAAGAGCAGTTTCAAAATCTTAATTTGGAAACGGAAACTGTAAAACTCGAAGATTCACTTCATAGAACTTTAGCCGAAGATATAGTCTCCGACATCAATTTACCACCCTTTGATAATTCAGCAGTTGACGGTTACGCTGTTCAATTTGATGCTTCAATAAATGAATGGGAAATAATAGGGGAGATATCCGCCGGTAATTTTAAAGAGTATAATCTTTTAAAAAATCAAACCATTAAAATAATGACCGGTGCTAAAATACCGGAAATTTGTACTGCTGTAATTCCGATTGAAGCCGTAGAAGTTCACAACCGGAAAATTAAACTTTCAGCCGGATCAAGATATTTGGATGGTATGAATATTAGACGTAAAAAGAGCGATATCGCGGAAGGTGTAACTGCTGTTGAAAAGGGGACTTTCTTAAAACCGCGTCATTTGGCATCAATTGCGTCTTGCGGCAAGAGTGAAATAAGAGTCTATAAAAAATTAAAATTCGGAATATTAGCTACAGGCGATGAACTGATACCTGTTAATGAAAAACCTGAAGGGGATAAAATTAGAGTATCCAATGTGTATTCACTTTTAGGGGAAGTGTTAGCCCTAAACCAAGAAGCAATAAATTTTGGATTTATTAATGACGACAAAGAAAAAATAAAAGAGAAAATTAATAATATTTTAAATTCGGATATTGATATACTACTTACTACAGGGGGTGTTTCGGTTGGTGAGTATGATTACCTGAAAGATATCTTTGAAGAATTGGGGGTAAAGAAAATATTTTGGAGAGCTTTTATCAAACCGGGCAAACCGTGTTACTTCGGGATATTTAATAAAAATAATAAAACAAAATTAGTATTCGGACTTCCGGGAAACCCGGTTTCGAGTCAGGTAAACTTTAAGGTTTATATTAAAGAGAACATCAACAATTTATTCGGGATACAAAATATTGGACAAATAAAAGCCGAATTATTAAATGATCTGCGGAAGAAAGATAAGAAGAGATGTTTTATGAAAGGTATTTTGAAAAAAGAAAAAGATGAATATTTCGTCACTTCAAAATTTTCACAATCATCGGGTAATATGGTTGAACTTAGCAACGCCAACTGCCTGATTGTAATTGAAGAAGAACACTTGAATCCAAAAAAAGGGGAGAGAGTAAATTGTATACCTATGTAACGGGAGTAATTTTGGTCGGTGGTAAAAGCATTCGCATGGGTGAAAACAAAGCCCTTATGAAGCTTGGTTCAAAAACAGTGATTGAAAGAATGGTTGATATTGTACGACCGCTGTTTTCAAATATCATTCTCATTTCAAACACGCCGGAAGAATATAAATTTTTACAACTGCCGGTATTCGAAGATGTTTACAAATACAGGGGACCTCTTGCCGGCATTCACTCTGCACTGCTTCATTCAAAAACGGAAAAGAATTTTATAATATCTTGTGATATACCGCTTATGTCGGGGGAAATGATAAATTATCTAATCACTTATAAAACCGGTAAACCGGTTACAATTTGTGAGGCTGCCGGTTATACGCAACCCCTTGCCGGAGTATATAATAAGTCTATTTTGTCTAAAGCTGAAAAGTTTTTAATTGATCACGAAATTGAAAATTCCGATAAACCTGAAAACGAAAAGAAGAAATGCCGGATGCATTCATTTTTGGATACGATAGAAGTTGAAATGCTGCATCCCGAAAATTTAGATTTTTATTCTGATGATCTATTTTTTAACATGAACAGTCCCGAAGATTATGAAAAAATATTAAATACAAATTGGGATTAGTCCATATAATGAATTAAAAAGAAAAAATGAAAAATATTAAATTTAATACTGTAATATTATTTTTGTCGATATTTTCAGTCGGCATTTTACATTCTCAAACTCATCCCAATAGAAATAAAATTCCGCCGAATGTAAAAACTCAATTTCACAAAGAATTTCCTTCTTCAAAAATATTTTCTTCAAATATAAAAGAAATAAATAAAGCTCTTTACTATCAGATAGAATCCGTGCATAATCATAAGTTGATAAAAGTGCTTTATAAAAAAAACGGTAAGAGATTTCAATTAGAAGAGGAAATAGATAACAGTGCTTTGCCTTCAATAGTAAAGAAGGCGATTAAAAAAAATATGCCTTCATATAAAATCTTAACTTCTAAAAAGATAACCGGAGAGAATAAGACCGAGTACAAGGTTTCCGTTTATAAAGACGAAGAAGAATACAATGTTATAATTTCTACGAAGGGTAAGATAAAGTCCAAAGTGAGAATTGATAGCAAAGTAGATATGGGCTGCTGAATCACTTATAAAGTTGAAGATTACGAAAGAAATTTAAATTTGAAATGGGATTAGTTTTAAAAATAAAATTGTAATATTGAACGTAGTGAAAATTCTTATAACTTAAACTTAAGAGACTCATCTTCTGTTATAGCTTATAAATTTATTTTACCTTTAAATATAAAATGTATTTGATATTTACAAAGAATTTATTAAACTATCGAATAAAATATTAAATATGGAGTAAATAATGACCCGTTTGGAAATTCTTGAAATT